>JBKOYL010000022.1:0-21144 GCA_046725395.1 Actinomycetota bacterium
GCGGTCGCCAGCGGTGCGCCGGCCGAAGCGTTCGTCTTCGCGACGCGCCTGACGCGCCTCACCCGCGCGCTGGGCGGGCGCGATCCGGAGGCGGCGATTCAGCGGGCCGTAGCTGCGGCTCCCGACTGGTCGAGCGGCACACGGATCGGAGAGGCGCTTCGGGCCTTCAACGACCGCTACGGGCGTCGAGGGCTGGCGCGCGGCGCGGTCCTGGTGATCCTCTCGGACGGCTGGGAGCGTGCGGACCCCGCCCTCGTCGGCCGTGAGATGGAGCGTCTCGCGCGGCTGGCCCATCGAATCGTCTGGGTCAACCCCCGCGCCGGTGCCCCGGGCTTCTCGCCAGGCGCGGGTGGGATGGCGGCCGCGCTGCCGCACTGCGACGCCCTGGTCAGCGGCCACTCACTTGATGCTCTCGACGAGGTGGCTGAGGCAATCGCCACAGGAGATGCCCCTTCGGCGGCAGGTTGGGAGGGCGGGCGGGGCCGGGCCGAGGGCTCCGAGCTGTCATGGCCGAGTGCCGAGCGAACCGAAGCGCAGCGGCCCGTGCCCATGCCGAGCGGCTACGGACCCAAGCGAGGGAGAACCACCCATTGACCAAACCCGAGGAAAGGACTCGAGATGGCTGAAGACGCCACCTACCGGGCCGTGTTCCTTCGAATGCATCCGACGGGAAAGGCGGTTCTCAGCCTCAGCGAGGCTTCGCAGGGAGAGGAGGCGAAGCTCGCGGGGATCGCAGCGGAGGAGCTCGGAATTCCGCCCGAGGACATCAAGGTCGTGCACGAGGACACCGACCGCTTCGGAGAGGGCCACAGCTTCAACTCCAGCCCGAGCGATGCCGTCGGCGAGAACGTGGCGATCACGGCACGCAAGCTGCGAGACAAGGCGCAGATCGTGGCGGCCGCGATGCTCGGGGCTTCGCCTGACGCGCTTCGCTTCGACAATGGCCACTGGAGCGTGGAGGGCGGTGACCCGGAGGGCGTCAGGATCCAGGCGGTCGCGCTCCATGCGTTCGGCGGTTTCGAGCTGCCCGAGGGGATCGAGGGCTCCCTTGACGCGCAAACGACCTATCGGGTCGGGGCAGTGCAATCGGCCGGATAGTTCCAGGCCCGAATAGGGCGCCCGAGTACCCTTGCCTCGAGGTGGTGCTGTGCCTGACGGCAACGGAGGAGCGGCGGTGAACGCGAGCGGCTGGTCTGCGTCGACCGGGGATGGGGCCGGCCGGGAAGCGCCCTTCGTGGCGGCAACCGTGGTCCGGGCACAGAGTCCGACCAGCGTCAGGGCCGGGGACGCGGCGATCGTGCGTCCCGACGGCACCATCGAGGGGTTCGTGGGGGGCACTTGCGCGGAGGCTTCGGTCCGCCTCTACTCGCTCCGCGCGATGGAGTCCGGCGAGCCGTTGCTGCTCCGCATCCTGCCCGGTGGTGTGGAGGGCCAAGCGGAGGCGGCCGAGGGCGCCGTCACGGTCAAGAACCCTTGCCTCAGCGGCGGCGCGCTGGAGATCTTCCTGAAGCCACACCTTCCACCCGCAACCATGCGGGTGGTCGGCGTGGCCCCGATCGCAGTTGCCCTCGCGGATCTGGCCGGGCGGCTGGGCTATGCCGTCGAGTCGGGCCCGGCGGACGAGGCCGAACCCAGTCCCGACGATGCCGCGGTCGTCGTCGCCTCCCACGGTCACGACGAGGAGCGTGTCCTCACCGCGGCCCTGCGGTCCGGGGTGCCGTACGTGGCGCTCGTTGCGAGCGAGATCCGCGGCAAGGCCGTCCGGGAGTCGCTCGATCTGCCCGAGGAGGAACGCGCTCGGCTGCACACCCCGGCGGGCCTCGAGATCGGCGCGGAGACGCCCGAGGAGATCGCCCTGGCGATTCTCGCCGAGATCGTCGCATTGCGCCCCCCGGGGGCACCGCGCGCAGCGACCAAGCCGTCCCTGGCGGCCTCCGAGCAGGATCGCCAAGCCGAGAAGGCCGAGCGGCCACCGGAACCGGCCCCTGCCGTCATCTCGACCGAGACAGCCGTCGATCCCGTCTGCGGCATGGAGGTCGCGGTGAGCGTGGCCAGCATCCAGCTGGAGCGAGCGGGCCGGCTCTACTACTTCTGCTCAGAGGGGTGCCGCGACACCTTCAGTGCCCAAGGCGTTCCCGATGGCTCCGCCCGCTGAGCGATTCGTCACCGGTCTGGTCCTCGCAGCCGGGGGCTCGCGGCGGCTCGGGGAGCCGAAGCAGCTGCTGCCCTACGGCTCGAGCACCCTGCTCGATCACGCCCTCGAGACCGCGCGGGCGAGCGGGTTCGACCAGCTCATCGTCGCTCTCGGTGGCAGCTCCGCGGAGGTCCGCCGCCGGGTGAATCTGTCGGGTGCCGAGCCGGTCGAGAACCCGGACTTCGGGGAGGGCTGTTCCTCGTCGATCGCCGCCGCGCTGCGCGTGATCGACCCCCGCTCGGAGCTGATGGTTCTGATGCTCGGCGATCAACCGGGGGTGAAGCCTGCAACCGTTCGTGCTCTGATCGCCGGTTGCGACGAGGACACCGTCCTCGCAGCGTGCCTCTACGACGACGGGCGCGGACACCCGCTGGCATTCGGCAGGGCCCTGTTCGGGGAGCTGCGCGGGCTGCACGGCGACAAGGCGGTCTGGAAGCTGCTGGAGCGCCGAGCCGACGAGGTGGTCGACGTCCGGATACCGGGTCCTATCCCGGCCGACATCAACACGCGTGCGGACTACGAGGCGATCCTGGCGGAGGCGGGTTCGGCATGAGCGCAACTGCCCGCCGGGGCGCGGAGACTCCCGTGACCGCGGTCGTTCCCGATATCGAGACGCTCAGGGGCCGTCTCGATGCGGTCGACTACCTCGCAGATGAAGGGCTCGCCACCGCCCTCTTCCTGTCCCTGCGCCTGCCGCAACCCCTGCTCCTAGAGGGAGAGGCCGGCGTCGGCAAGACCGAGGCCGCCAAGGCTCTGGCGGCGGCGCTCGACACCGAGCTGATCAGGCTGCAGTGCTACGAGGGCATCGACGCGTCCGAGGCCCTGTACGAGTGGAACTATCCACGGCAGCTGCTCCGGATCCGCTCGTCGGAGGCGACGGGCGGGGAATTCAAGGAGGAGGAGCTGTTCGGCAGGGAGTTCCTGACGCCACGTCCCCTGCTGCAGGCGATCGAGCACCAGGGAGCGATGCCGGCGATCCTGCTGGTCGATGAGCTGGATCGAGCCGACGACGACTTCGAGGCCTTCCTGTTCGAGATGCTCGCCGAGTCCAGCGTGACGATCCCAGAGATCGGCACGATCCAGGCGACGCATCCGCCGGCGGTGATCCTGACCTCGAACCGCACCCGCGACCTCCACGATGCGCTCAAGCGTCGCTGCCTGTACCACTGGATCGACTACCCGAGCCCGGAACGCGAGGTCGAGATCGTTCGCCGTCGGGTGCCGGGAACGGCGGAGGACCTTGCGGCCGAGGCCGCCGAGGCGGTCCGACGGCTGCGCCAGAGCGATGTTCAGAAGCCGCCCGGGATCGCCGAGACCATCGACTGGGTCGCGGCCCTGGAGCTGCTGGGGATCGATCATCTCGATGCCACCGCGGCGGAGCGGACGCTGGGCTCGGTGCTGAAATATCGTGACGACCAGGAGCAGATCGTCGAGCAGGGCCTTGAGCGGCTGGTGCGCTCCGATGCCTGAGGAAGAGGAACGCAGATGAAGGACGTCATGGAGGTCGTCAGGGACTGGGTAAGGGAGGGTGACCCGATCGCGCTGGCGACCGTCGTGGACACGAAGAAGTCCGCTCCACAGCCGCCCGGGACCAAGATGGCCATCAACGACTCCGGGAAGATGGCCGGGGCGGTCTCGGGCGGATGCGTGGAGGGCCAGGTGGTTCAGGTGGCCGAGGGCGTCCTTGGGGGCGACGACCCACGGCTGCTCAACTACGGGATTGCCGATGCGGACGCCTGGGGCGTGGGGTTGCCATGCGGCGGCGAGATCTCGATCTGGGTGGAGAAATACGATGACGGCGGCCTCCAGGGGCGATTCAGGGAGCTCGGCATCCAGGGTGGGCGAGCGGCCCTGACCACCGTTCTCGAGGGCCCGGGAGGCGTGGGAGCCAAGCTGCTCCTCTTGGAGGACGGGACTCGGCAGGGCTCCCTGGGAGATCCCGAGCTCGACACGGCGGCGGTGGCCAGGGCCGGCGCGGCGATGTGGTCCGAGCGCAGCGAGCTCTACGAGCACGGGGATGCCACGCTGTTCGTGGATGTCGTGGCCCCGCCACCGCGCCTGATCATCTTCGGCGCGGTGGACTTCGCGGCCCAGCTGGCGGCGGCGGCGAAGCTGGCCGGCTGGCGTGCCTTCGTGGTGGATCCGCGCAAGCGATTCGCCCGCGCCGACCGCTTTCCCGATGCCGACCGGGTCATCGCCGCCTGGCCCGACAAGGCCCTGGAGGAGCTCGGAGGCATCGATCGGGCCACCTCGATCGCGGTCCTCACCCACGACCCCAAGCTCGACGACGCCGTGCTCAGGATCGCCCTTCGCTCCGACGCTCAGTACATAGGTGCCATGGGTAGTCGCCGGGCCCAGGAGAAGCGTCGTGAGCGACTCCTGGCGGAGGGTCTGACCGACGATGAGCTCGGGCGCCTGGCGGCCCCCATCGGACTCGACATCGGCGCTCTGACGGCGGCGGAGACTGCGATCTCGATCATGGGCGAGATCACGGCGGTGCGTCGCGGTCGCGAGGGCGGGCGCCTGAAGACGGTCAAGGGGCGGATCCATGACGCGGCCGCCGATCGCGAGGTCGCCCCCCTCGGTGGAGGCGATCACCGGTGAGCCGCCGCGATCCACTTCGCGACGGACACGGCCGGATGATCGAGGACCTGCGCCTCTCGGTGGTCGATCGCTGCAACTTCCGCTGCCAGTACTGCATGCCCGCCGACGGCCTCCCCTGGCTCGACCGCTCCGAGATCCTGACCTTCGAGGAGATCCAGCGGCTGGTCGGGCTGTTCGCGTCGATGGGCGTCGGCGATTTGAGGCTGACCGGAGGCGAGCCATTGGTCCGCCGGGAGTTCCCCAAGCTGGTCTCGATGCTGCGCGGCACCGAGGGCCTCCGCGAGATCTCGGTCACCACGAACGGCTACCTGCTCGAGCGCGATGCAGGCGCGCTGGTGCAGGCGGGGGTGGATCGGTTCAACGTGTCGGTGGACTCGCTGGCGCGAGACGCGTTCTTCAGGATCACCCGCCGGGACGCCCTCCCCCAGGTGATGCGCGGACTGGAGGCGCTCGCCGCGTTCCCGGAGGTGCGGCCCATCAAGGTGAATGCGATCGCGATGCGCGATTTCACCGAGGGTGAAGTGCTGCGCTTCTGTGAGCTGGCCCGATCGACGGACTACCAGGTCCGATTCATCGAGTTCATGCCGCTCGATGCCGATCGCAGATGGACGCCGGACGCCGTCCTGACCGGCGCGGAGATCAGGGAGATCGCGGAGACGGCGTACGAGCTCGAGGAGCTACCGCGCGAGCCGCACTCGACCGCCCGCGTCTATCGCTTCGCCGACGGGGCGGGCGAGATCGGATTCGTGAACCCGGTGTCGGAGCCCTTCTGCGCGGACTGCAATCGAATCCGTCTCACCTCCGACGGCAAGCTGCGCACCTGCCTGTTCTCGATCGACGAGACCGACCTGCGCGGGCCATTGCGCTCGGGGGCCAGTGACCATGAGCTCGAGGAGCTGATCCGCGATGCGGTCTGGCGCAAGGAGCTCAAGCACCGCGTCAACGAGCCCGGGTTCCGCCGCCCGCCGCGGTCGATGAGCCAGATCGGCGGCTAGCGAGGGACAAGCCGGGTCGCTGTCGCCTTCCAGGTGGCGCTCGCTCGGGCACCTGGGCGCAGGCCCAACGATCGGGTTGACTCGGCGGTCACCTCGGCGACCAGCGGCTGCGAGGCGGACATTCCGACCCTGACCCGATTCCCGACCTCGGTCACGGAGACGACCTCGACCGGGAGCCGGTTGAGGGCGGAGCTCTCATGCGCGGCCCCGGCCGGCTCCAAGCTGATCTCCCAGGGAAAGACGAGGGCCGCGACGGGTCCACGAAGCAGGTCGGTGCTGTTCACCACGCCGCCTCCGTCCAGCTCGATTTCCGTCAGCCCGCCCACGGCCGGGCGGGCCGTGCCATTCAGTACCACCGAGCCGGCGAAGTCGGCGACGAAGGCGCTCGCGGGCCGCGCCGACAGCTCGGCGGCGCTGCCGTGCTGGACGATGCGCCCATCGTCCATGACGAAGATCCGATCGGCGAGCAGAGCCGCCTCGGAGAAGTCGTGCGTGACGACGATCGCCACGGCTCCCGCGCTCCTGAGCGTCGCAACCAGCTCGCGGCCGGCGCTCGCTCGCGTCCGCGTGTCGAGCGCGGACAGGGGTTCGTCGAGCAGCAGCACGCTCGGGTCGCGGGCGAGAGAGCGCGCCAGCGCCACCCGCTGGCGCTCGCCACCCGAGAGCGAGCCGGGACGTGCGTCCGCCAGTCTCTCGAGTCCGAACCGCTCCAGCTGCTCCAGTGCGCGTCGGCGTCGCACCCGCCGATCGCCGGGCAGGCCAAACGCGACGTTCCGCCAGGCGCTCAGATGCGGGAAAAGGGCGTAGTCCTGGAACATGAAGCCGCAGGCCCGCTCCTCGGGGCGCAGGTTGATTCCGCGGTCTGAGTCCAGCCAGACCTCCCTCCCGATCACGACCCGACCAGGATCGGGCTTCCGCAGCCCGGCGATGATGCGAAGCAGAGTGGACTTGCCCGCTCCGGACGGCCCGACTATCGCCGCGCACCCCTGCCCGTCCACGTGCAGCTCGACTTCCAGCTCCATCTCGCGAAGCCGATCGTGTGCCCTGACCTCGAGGCCGCTCACGCCGCACCGCCACCGAGGAAGGCGGACCGTCCCAGGATCTTCACGGAGAGCAGGAGCGTCGCGGAGGCCAGGACCAGCACCCCGGAGAGCGCCAGGGCGGAGGTGAAGTCGTCGCTGAAGCGGGCGAAGATGGCCAGCGGCACGGTCTGAGTGATTCCAGGAAACGAGCCGGCGAACATCAACGTCGCCCCGAACTCGCCCAGAGCCCGCCCCCAGGCCAGGGCCAGCCCGGCGGTGATGCCTTGGCCGGCGCACGGCACTGCGACCCGGATGAATGCTCTCGACTCGCTCGCCCCCAGCGTGCGCGCGGCGTCGAGCAGGTCGCGGTCCACAGCCGCGAAGGCTTCCTGGGCCTGGCGGAGGTAGAACGGAGCCGCGACGAAGGTGAGCGCGACGATCACCCCCGCCGTCTGCAATACGAGCTGGATTCCCGCGTCATCCAGGGCGCTGCCGAACAGGCCCTTGGGACCGAACGAGGCGAGCAGCGCTATACCGGCGACCGCCGGGGGAAGGACCAGCGGGAGCTCGATCAACGTCACCACCGCCGACCGACCGCGGAACTCCCGCGTGGCGAGCAGATAGGCGGCGGGCGTTCCGACGACGACGATGATCGCCAGCGCGGCCAGGGACGTCTTCAGGCTGAGCCAGAGAGCGTCCCGAGCGTCCCGTTCGCCGAGACTGCTGATCAGATCACGCGGCGAGGTGTGGACGAAGATCGCGACGATCGGCAGTGTCAGGAACGCGAGCACCCCGAACAACGCCAGGAACAGCGTCACGCCGAAGGCAGCCCTGCGCATCAACCCGGTGGCGGCCCGAACCCCGCCTTCCTCAGCGCCGTGGCTCCCTCTCCGCTGAGCAGGCCATCGATGAACTTGCGGGCCCCGTCGGGGTTCTTCGCGCCGGCGACGACGGCCGCCCCGTAAGCGACGTCGGGCCGCAGCTTCGGTGGCAGCTGAATCGCCTTCAGCTCACCGCCGCTCGCCGTCACGTCGGTTGCGTATACGAAGCCCGCGTCGACCGCTCCCTGGGTGAGCTTGCCGGCGATGCCGCCGACGTCGGGCTCCTGTGATCGGACGTTGTCGTAGATCGCGTTACGCTGGTCCGCCGGAAGCTTCCCCAGCACCTCGCGGGTGTAGGCCCCGACGGGCACCGTCGGGTCACCGAGCGCGATCGCGATCCCGGGTCGCGTCAGCTCGTCGAGCGAATCGATCGGCGAGTCCTCCGGGACGGCCAGCACCAGCTTGTTGGTTGCGAAAACCGTGGGCTTGCCGGCGAGTCCCTCCTCGTGGAGCTGGTCGGGCAGAGTCGTATTGGCCGCCGCGTAGACATCCGGCTTGACGCCCTGGCGGACTTGAGCGGCCAACAGGTCCGACCCCGCGAACGACATCCTGGCGTCGATCCCGGCCGCGTCCACGTAGTCGGTGAAGGCCGGCTCGAGAGACGAGGCGGCCGAGATCACGACCTGGTCCGAGCCACTCTGGCCTCCGCACCCCTCCGTCGCCGACAGGTAGGCCGCAGCCACTGCGAGCACCGCGATCAGCCGGGCCATTCGGCATTTGGCTTGCTCATTTGGCAACGATCATTACATGTGCAGTACCTATGCAGCAGAGGTTACGCCCGTGAGGGCTCAGCCTTCCCTCTCGACCATCACGGAGGTGGCCTTGACGGTGGCGGTGGCCCGAGTGCCCTCGACGAGTCCGAGCTCCTCGACGGCGTCCCGGGTGATCGCCGCCGTGATCCGATGCGGCCCGGATTCGATCTCGACCAGCGCCATGACCCCCTCGACCTCCACGGAGGTGATCGTTCCCGGGAACCGGTTTCGTGCCGAGAAGGAGTCCTCGGTGCGATGTCGGGCCGGGGAACGGCGGAGCCGCTCCACCTCGCCAGCGGGCACGCGGCGGCGGTTGAGCGCGTCGCGCGTGGTTCGGAGCTTGCCGACGCGGTCCCAGCGGCGCAGGGTGTCGACGCTTACGCCGATTGCCCGCGCCGCCTCACCCAGGCTGAGCTCATCCATCGGAGCTCAGTATGGCACCCGGCGCCTCTGCCTATGCAAGCGCGTACCCCGCCGAGCGCCACGCCGCGCGAGGTGGATGACCGTGCCCCTGCGCGAGGCGCTGGTACGGTCGCGCTCGAGCTGCTGCCCGATCGCTGGGGGCTAGGATCGGCGAGATGACCGTCACCGTGCGACTGTTCGCGGTCCTGCGCGAGCGGGCCGGCATGGACTCGATCGAGGTGGAGCTCGACGAGGGCGCGACGGTGGCCGAGGCCCTCGATCGGCTTTCCGCCCGCCCCGAGCTCCGCGACCTGCTCGACCGGATGCCCATGCGGCTGGCCGTCAACCGCGACTACGCGGACCCCGAGACGCGGCTCGCTTCCGGCGATGAGCTGGCCCTGGTCCCGCCGGTGAGCGGCGGCGGGGACTCCCCGGTACACGTCCGGATCACCGACCAGCCGCTGTCCCTCGACGCGCTCTCCAGCCTGGTCTCCCGCCCCGAGGCGGGTGCCATCGTCAGCTTTCAGGGGACGACGCGGGACGTGAGCAGGCTCGATTACGAGGCCTACCGTGAGATGGCGGAGCAGAGGATCGCGGAGATCCTGCGCGACTGCATGGTGCGCCACGGGCTGGCGGCCGCCGCGGTCGAGCATCGAATCGGGCCCGTCCCCTTGGGAGAATCGAGCGTGATCGTCTCGGTCTCGGCCGCCCACCGGGAGGAGGCGTTTTCAGGGGCCCGCGATGCGATCGACCGGATCAAGGCCGAGGCGCCGATCTGGAAGCGCGAGGTGGAGGGGGCCGCGGACGGTGAGGCGAGCCGTTGGGTCGAGGGCGCGGCGCCGCCCATCCGGGTCCCAGGGAGCGGCTCAGGGCCTTGAGCGATCTCCCGCATATCGACGATGAGGGGGCCGCCCGGATGGTCGACATCGGCGCAAAGCAGGCGACGCGGCGCTACGCGCGAGCAGAGGCCATCGTGCGGATGTCGCCCGAGACGGCGGAGGCGGTGGCTCGCGGAGACTCTCGAAAGGGTGACGTGGTGGGAACCGCGCGTCTGGCTGGCATTCAAGCGGCCAAGCGCACCGGTGAGCTGATCCCACTGGCCCATCCGTTGGCGCTCACCTACGTCGGGATCGATGCGCGGATCGAGGCCGAGGCCGGACTGGTCGTGCTGACCTCGGAGGCGCGGACGGTCGGCCAGACCGGTGTCGAGATGGAGGCGATGACCGCCTGCGCGATCGCCGCGCTGACTGTCTACGACATGGTCAAGGGAGTCGAGCGCGGAGTCGTGATCGAGCGAATCTCGCTGCTGGAGAAGTCCGGAGGGCGAAGCGGCGAGTGGCGCAACGAGCCCGGGGGGGACGGCGAACGCCCCGGCGGGCGCTGAGCCTTGCGCGCGGCCATCCTCACCGTCTCGACGTCGCGGGCCGCGGGCGAGGGAGGCGACCAGGGGGGTGACGCGCTCGCCGAGTTCGCGGCCTCGCTGGGGGCCGAGCTCGCCGGCCGGGAGGTGATCCCCGACGACCGGCAGCTGATCTCCGAGCGCCTCGTCCACTGGGCGGACGACGAAGGTTGCGACCTTGTGCTCACCACGGGTGGGACGGGGTTCAGCCCCAACGATCTGACCCCGGAGGCGACCCGCTCGGTGGTCGAGCGGGAGGCGCCGGGAATCCCGGAGGCGATGCGGGCGGCGTCGCGCCCCCACACCCGCCACTGGATGCTCTCTCGCGGCGTCGCTGGGATCCGCGGTACCACTCTGATCGTCAACTTCCCCGGCAGCCCGGGGAGCATCGGTGAGGCGGGAGAAGCGATCGCGGGGGCCCTTCCGCACGCCTTGGAGCTGCTGGCCGGGAAGCGCAGCGCTCATTGACCCTCTCGCGTCAGCCGGTCGGGCCGAAGCGCTCGGTGCGGATCCGCTGCGGCTCGAAGCCCGCCTGGAGGAGGAGCTCGGAGCCGGCCTCGACGAACCCGTTCGAGCCGCAGACGAACGCGATCCCGTCTTCGATGCCCGCCTCCGCGATCAGCTCGGGATCAATACGCCCAGTGTGCCCACTCCAGTTCTCCGGCGGTTCCCGCGTGAAGGTGAGCACTGCCTCATCACCGAGCTCATCCTCGTAGATCACGTCCTCGGCGGCCCGGACCGAGTAGACCAGTCGCATCGGGAGATCCGGCATCGTCCTGCGGCGGTGGCGCAGGATTGCCATCAGGGGCACCACGCCCGAGCCGCCGCCCACCAGGAGGACCGGCTTCTCCCCCCGCCAGACGAAGTACGAGGCGAACGGCCCGCGAACTTCCACCTGGTCGCCCTCCACCACGACATCGTGGAAGTAGGGCGAGACCTCACCGTCCTCGAGACGATCGATGGTCAACTCGATCTCGCCCTCGTCAAGCGGGGAGGAGGCGACCGAGTAGGAGCGCTGGGCCCGATAGCCGTCTGGAGCGGTGAGACGGACGTCGTAGTGCTGACCTGGCAGATGCGGCATCCACATCGGCAGCTCGATCCGAAAGGACTTGGTGCGCGCCGTCTCTGGCTTGATCGACGTGACGGTGCCGATCTGCCAGCGGCCCGGGGCCCGCTGCTCGACAGGGGTCAGCGGCTCCGCCGTCAGTCGGTCCAATAGCGCTGTTCCCTCCAGGGATCGCCGCGGATGTGGTAGCCGTTGGCCTCCCAGAAGCCCGGTTCCTCGTGGTCCATGACCCGCAGCCCGTGAACCCATTTGGCGCTCTTCCAGAAGTAGAGGTGGGGGACGAGCAAGCGCGCCGGTCCGCCGTGCTCTCGCGGCAGTGGCTCACCCTCGTGCTCGGTCACCACCCAGGCCTTGCCGTCCGCGAGGTCCTCGACTGCCAGGTTGGTCGTGTAGCCGCCGTAGGAATAGATCATCGTGTAGGCGTCGAGAGGCTCGGCCTCCTCCAGAAGGGCATCCATGGAGACCCCCCCGAAGCTGGTGCCGAGCTTCGACCACTTCGTGACGCAGTGGATGTCGCACGGGATCTGCTCGAAGGGGAGCTCGTGGAACTCGTCCCAGTTCCACTCCCGCTCCCGGCCGACCATCCCATCGATCCGGAAGGTCCACTCGTCGGTCGAGATGTCCGGCGTCGGTCCTGCGGTCAGCACCGGAAAGCCGTACTCCGCGTACTGCCCCGGGGGGAGCCGATCCGCCAGCTCCTCGGGAGTCCGGCGGCGACGGGTGAAGCCCCGTGACACGAACCCGTTCAACGACCGCAGCTTACGCCTCGGGGACCCGGCCATCTAGCCTGTTGGCGAGAGCCCGAGCGTGCCCACTTGCACCCACCTCGATCAGGTTCAGGTCACCCAGCTCCCCGAGTCCGTGGAGGGCTGCGAGGAGTGCCTGGCGGCGGGCGATCCGTGGCTGCACCTGCGGATCTGCCTCGAGTGCGGCAAGGTGGGGTGTTGCGACGACTCGCCCAACCGCCACGCCAGCGCCCATGCTCGGGATGTCGGCCACCCGCTGATTCGCTCGCTCCAACCGGGTGAGGAGTGGTCCTGGTGCTTCGTGGACGAAATGGCGCTGCTGATTCCCGAGGTACGCGGGGAGACCCGCATTCCCCCCTCGCCCCTGGGCGGCTAACCGCGGCCGACGCGGCGAGCTCTCGAAGGACACTGGCGCCAGCTCGGTCAAGTCGTGCCCGCGAAGCTGGAGGAGGGTGGGACATCACGAGAACGGGACCCCGGTACGCCGTCCAGGCCGAGAACACCCGCGACGGCCCGCGCGGCAAACAGCTCGTCATGGGGGGCCAGCCCGGCCAGCGCGATCACGGCGCCCTCGAGTGCTCCCATGAACGCCAGCGCGACCGTCCGGGCGGGCGGACCCGGGGGGACCGCGCCGTCCCTGCGGCCCGCCTGGACCAGCCGGGCGACCCGCTTGATCCCGGTTTCCGAGACCCGCTCGATCTCCCGCCCGACCGGGTGCTCCTGGCCGCTGAACTCGACCCGAAGCGCCATCACGACCCGGGCGATGTCGCGCCGGCAGAAGACGGCGTGGCCCCGGGCCAGCGCGATCAGCTCGCCTACCGGATCTCCGTGGCGATGCGCCGGCTCACCCACCTCGCGCATCCAGGTCTCGTTGACCCACTCGATCACCGCCAGGGCCAGGTCCGCCTTGTCGTTGAACTGGTGATAGAGGGCCCCGCGCGAGTAGCCGGCCTCGCGCGCGACCTCCTCCAGCCGCAGGTGGCCGTAGCCGTAGCGGGAAAGGCCCCTTGCCGCCGATTCGAGCAAGGCGCTTCGCGAGCGTGCCCTCCGTTCGGGCTGGGTTAGAGAAACATTCATGCATGTATGTTAACGTCACCTCGCAGCACGATGAGGCTCCCGGACACCGCGCACGCATCGCGTCCCTGGCGCATCCACGAGCTCACCCCGGACTTCCGGCTCGAGGACGTCTGGGCGCTGCCAACGCCGGGCGGGCCCGACGACTTCCGCCGGCTGGTGGAGGCAATGGCGTCGGGGGACCCGGCCGAGAGCGATTCCCGCGTCGCCCGCGCGCTCTGGGCGATCCGCTGGAAAGTGGGGGAGGTGTTCGGGTGGGACGGTCCTCGCGCCGGTCTCGGCTCCAGGGTCCCGACGCTGCGGGACCGGCTCCCCGCCGACCTGCGCGACGCGCCCTCCGGGCCGGATTTCGAATCCGCGCCGTTCACGTCGCTCTACCTGCTCAACGACGAATGGGCCGCGGAGGTCGCGAACCGGACGGTGCACGGGGTGATGCATGTTGGCTGGGTTCCGGACGAGACGGGTGCCTATCGGGCGCACCTCGCCGTCCTCGTCAAGCCCAACGGCTTGCTCGGGCGGGTCTACATGGCCGCCATCAAGCCGTTCCGTCATCTGATCGTCTATCCGGCCCTGATGCGGCGGATCGAGAGGGATTGGCGGGCGGTCGCGCACGACGCGGCGGCGGCGCGGCTAGACGGTCGCTAGTAGCGGCGTGGGTCAGCCGGTCAGCTCGCCCAGTCGGCGCTCGATGAAGCGTCGCTCGGCATCGGAGTTGACGAGCTCGAGGGCGCGGCCGTACGCCGCGCGCGCCTCATCCGCCCGGTCGAGGCGTCGGAGGAGCTCAGCGCGGGTGGCGTGCAGATAGTGGTACCGGTCGAGATCCAGTCCGTCGACCAGCTCCAGCGCCCTCACCGCATCACCGGCTTCGGCGATCGCCGCCGCCTCGTTGAGCTGGACGATGGGGGAGCCGGTGCGCCGGCCCAGCTCTCGATACAGCGCCGCGATCTGCGGCCAGTCCTGAGGGTCCTCCGTGTGGAGCGCGGCGATCGCCGCCTGCAGCAGGTAGGGGCCGCGGCCGCCCAGAGCCATGGCGCGGTCGATCGCCGCCTTGCCCTCGGCGATCCGCCCCTCGTCCCACAGCGACCGGTCCTGCTCGGCCAGCAGCACGATCTCCTCACCCTCGAAGCGGGCCTCACGCCGCGCATGGTTGATCAGCATCAGCGCCAGCAGCCCGTGAGCCTCGGGCTCATCCGGCATCAGCTCGGTGAGTGCGCGCCCGAGCCGGATCGCCTCCTCCGCCAGCTCGAAGCGACCCCCGTAGCCCTCGTTGAAGATCAGATAGACGACGGCGAGCACGGCGGCCAGGCGGTCCGGCAGGAGGTGGGGAGGGGGCACGCGGAACGGAATCCCGGCCGTCTCGATCTTGTGCTTCGCGCGAACCAGCCGCTTCGCCATCGTCGGCTCCGGAACGAGGAAGGCTCGTGCGATCTCCTGGGTGGTCAGGCCGCCCAGCGTCCGCAGGGTGAGTGGCACCTGGGCCTCGAGCGAGAGCGCCGGATGGCAACAGGTGAAGAGCAGCTCGAGGCGCTCGTCGGGGATCGTCGTCTCGAGGTCCATCTCGTCCACGGTCGCTTCCGGGACGTCCAGCAGGCGCGCCTTCTCGGCGAAGGTCCTGTCCCGCCGGATCCGGTCGATCGCGCGGTTGCGGGCCGTGGTCACCAGCCAGGCGCGCGGATTGTCGGGCGTCCCCTCCCGTGGCCACCGCTCCGCAGCGATCGCGAACGCCTCCTGAGCGGCCTCCTCGGCGAGATCGAAGCTGCCCAGGAGGCCGATCAGGCTGGCGAGGACGCGCCCCCACTCGTCGCGGAAGACCCGGTCGAGGATCGCTATCCCTCCACCACCGGGCGGATCTCGATCGCGCCGCCGAGCCGGGCCGCCGGAATCCTCGAGGCGAGCTCGATCGCGGCGTCGAGATCATCGGCCTCGTACTGCAGCCAGCCGGCCAGGGCCTCCTTGACCGTGACGAAGGGGCCGTCCGTGGTCAGCGTCTTCTCGTCCTCCACGCGCACCGTGGTCGCTGCCTCCGGCGGGGCCAGGCGGGCCGGCGCCGGGGTCACCCCGGGGGTCTCGTTGATCGCCTGGTAGTCGGCGTAGATCTGCCCCTGCTCGTCTGGGGACAGCTTGGCCCACTCCTCCGGGTTGTCCGGGCTCGGGGCGTCGCCGAAATGGATCAACAGCATGTACTTCATCGCGTCCTCCTCCTTTTGGAGTGTTGTCCTCCCTGGGACGAACGGCCGGTCCGGAAATGGACATCTCCGGGCGTATGGTCGCTCCTTTCGCCACGCGTTCTGGTGGAGCTTTCAGCGGGTAGACGCAAGGCTGACCGAGAGGAGGCGAAATGGCGCAGGCCGATCCGACAATGCACGAGCACGAGTGGCGGGCCTCCGGAAACTGGCCGCCGCTCAGTCGCACGGACATCGTCGGCATCGCGGTGGCCGGGCTCGGGACCGCCGCCCTGATCCTGATCGCGGCGATCACGGCGGATCACGACTCCGGTAGCTACGGCGCGATCACGATCGCGCGCATACTGATCGCGACCGGGGCGCTCCTGATCAACATGGCGCACGTCGTGGGGATCTTCTTCTTCGAGAGCGTCGACTACCACGGGCCATTCCAGCGGTTCTTCGCAGGGCTGAGCATGGTCGGCACGACGGCCGCGGTGGTCATCAGCCTTGCAATCGGGTTGCTGTGAGCGTCCGAGGCCAGAAAGGGCGAAGAGCCGCCCGGAGGCGGCCCTTCGCCAACTAACGCGGTCTGAAACGGGCTTGGGAGATTCGAGGGTGCCCCGCAGGCGAACCCGAGAAGCAACCCGTTTTGACGTGGGCGGGACCGCTCCCACCTCCCTCACTCGCCGGTGCCCGGGTTGGATTCCGCCGGGTGGCCGCGCGCCACCCACCGACCCCTTGGGCCCTTGAAAGGCCGCCGCCGGCGGCCTCAGCGCCCGGACCTAGCGGCCCTGCACCTCCGGCGTCCCGTCAGGCATGGAATTCAAGTTAGGACCACCTCCTTTCTCCGGTCCCTCTATTGAAGCAGGCGCTCCGGCCGAGGCTAGAGTCCCCGTCCGCATGCTCCCGGCCCGCAGCATCCTGCTTCCCCTTGCGGCCGCCGCGATCATCGCGGTGACCGGATGTGGGTCAGGCAAGGAACAGGTCAGCGCCGCCGAGCTGGTCCAGAAGGCGGACCGGATCTGCCGTGTCGAGCAGACGAAGTTCGACCGGATCCAGGCCCACCCTCCGGCCAATGCCTTCATCGCGGCCGATCAGACCAGGGAATTGATCGAGGTCGCGGAGGCTGCCAGCTCCGATCTCGGGGAGCTGAAGCCGCCCGAGCCACTGACCTCCTCGTTTGACCGCTACCTGGACGCGCGCGATCGCGCCGTCGACGAGATGAGGAGGGGACGGGATGCGGCCGAGAATCAAGACTCCGCCGGCTACGCCGCTGCGCAGACCGCTGTCGCCAAAGGCGCTCCGCAGAGACGCCGCCTCGCCGGCGCGCTGGGTCTCCGCGTCTGTGGGTCCAACCCTCGGTCCGGTTAGCGCCAGGACCCGTTCCGGGACAGATAGCCGAAGCCGATCGTCATCGCGACGTTGCTGAGCCCGGCGAACCACAGTCCAGCGCGGGCACCCGGCCGCGAGAAGGCGGACGACCGGGACCAGACGATGTCCGTGAGCAGCTCCGTCCCGCGCAGCCAGGAGAGGGCCCACCAGTCCTTCGCCCTGTCTCGCCGGTAGGCGACCAGGTGCGCCGCGGCGAAGGTGAGCCAGATCGGACCGCAGCGGCGGAACAGCTCCCGTCCGTCGTCCGAGGGCTCGTCGTGACCCAGCGCTCGCAGCGTCGCGGCGGGTGCGAGCAGGGCGCCGGCACCGAGCGCCAGGTCGAAGGCGATCATGTTCCGGTTCAGGTCGCGCAGCGCTTTATCCAGGGTCACCGCGGCGATCCAAGCACATTCGCGCAGAGCAAGAAGGGAAACCCGACCGGGGGGCGAAATGAGCCGCCGTGGCACGGACCGCGACAAGGACCCATCCGGCTCGCAAGAGCCTCTCTGACTTCATCACGGAGCGCTTCGATGACTTCTCCCGCTCACAGAAGGACGTCGCCCGGTACATCGTCGACCACCTCGACGAGGCCGCCTTTCAGACCGCCGAGGAGCTGGCCCGGAGGGCCAACACCTCCTCGTCCACCGTGGTCCGCTTCTCGCAGGCGCTGGGCTTCGACGGCTACCCCGAGCTTCAGCAGGCCGCGATCGAGGAGTACCGGCACAAGGTCGCCGAGGGCAAGACCAACGGCAACGGCGGTGGCGGCGCGGCGGCTCTCTTCAACTTCGATCACTCCGAGTTCGAGGCCTCCCTGGGAGCCGACTACGCCAACATCGAGGAGACGGCTCGGAGCCTGACCCGCGAGCAGATCGAGGCCTCGGTCTCGGCGCTCGCCACGGCGAGGCGGGTCCTGATCGTTGGCGTGGAGCAGATGGCGTTCTTCGCGAGCTACCTGCGGCACCTGCTCGGCCTGCTCGACGTCCGCGCCGAGATCGTTGCCTCGCCGAGCCAGGACAACATTCAGAAGCTCTCGCGGATGGACGAGGACACCCTGCTGGTGGTGCTCACGGCGGGGCGCGCGCATCCGCTCATCCTTCGCGCTCTGAAGCTCGCCCGGCACCGACGCGCCCGGACCCTGTCGATCACCGACGCGACGCTCTCGGACGTGGCCGAGCACTCGGAGCTGATGCTCTACTACTCCTCGAACGGCCCCTCCTACATCCGTTCGAACGCGGCGCTGATGGGCCTGGTCCAGGCGCTCGCCCACGGCGTGTACTCGCGTGACGAGGCCGCACACCGCGACCGGATCCGCGCCTTCAAGCTGAAATAGGTCGAAGGGACGTAGAAAAGCCACAGGCCCGGGGGGCGATCCGGGCCTGCAGCCTATACCGGGGTCCGGGGGAGAGGACCCCAAGATTCCAACGCCTCATCCACGGTGCCCCCCAAAGGATGAGGTACGCACAAGGTTGCCCACGCTCCAACGAGGCAAACCTCCCAAACCGGATTCATCGATCGTGTCAACGGGCGGCCGGCGGGCGCCTTCTACTATGGGGTGCGCAATGCCCGAGCGCGCCACATTCAGGGTGAAGACCGGCCTCGCCGAGATGCTCAAGGGCGGGGTGATCATGGACGTGACCACGGCCGAGCAGGCGAAGGTCGCCGAGGATGCCGGAGCCTGCGCCGTGATGGCGCTCGAGCGCGTTCCGGCCGACATCCGCGCCCAGGGCGGAGTGGCGCGGATGTCCAACCCCACTGTGATCAAGGAGATCCAGGACGCTGTGACCATCCCCGTGATGGCCAAGGCGCGGATTGGGCACTTCGCCGAGGCGCAGGTGCTCCAGTCGCTCGAGGTCGACTACGTCGACGAGTCCGAGGTCCTGACCCCCGCCGACGAGTCCAACCACATCGACAAGTTCGCCTTCGACGTCCCCTTCGTCTGCGGCGCCACCAATCTCGGGGAGGCTCTGCGCCGCATCGGCGAGGGCGCGGCGATGATCCGCTCGAAGGGCGAGGCGGGGACCGGGAACATCGTCGAAGCGGTTCGCCACATGCGCGAGATCACCGACGGGATCAGGCGCCTCGCTTCGCTGCGCGAGGAGCAGCTCGCCGGCGCGGCCAAGGAGCTGCAGGCGCCGCCCGACGTGGTGCAGGACGTGGCCCAGCGGGGCTGGCTGCCGGTGCCCCTCTTCTGCGCCGGCGGGATCGCCACTCCGGCCGACGCCGCGCTGATGATGCAGCTGGGCGCCGAGGGCAACTTCGTCGGCTCCGGCATCTTCAAGAGCGAGGATCCGGAGCGCCGCGCACGCGCCATCGTCGAAGCGACGACCCACTTCAACGATCCCGAGCGGGTGGCCCAGGCATCGATGGCGCTGGGCGACGCGATGCCCGGCCTCGAGATCGAGGCGCTCGCGGCCGACGGCGGCCTCTTGCAGGGCCGCGGTTCCTGAGTTGGAGGGCGGCCCGCTCCGCATCGGCGTACTCGCCATCCAGGGCGACTTCGAGGCGCATCGCCGCATGCTGACCTCGCTGGGCGCCGAGGTCACCGAAGTGCGTACCCCGGATCGGCTTGCGAATCTCGACGGCCTGGTGATCCCCGGCGGGGAGTCGACGACGATCTCGATGGGGATGGAGCGGGACGGCCTCCACCCGGCGGTGCGCCGGTACCACGAAAGCGGCCGACCGATCCTCGGCAGCTGCGCGGGGATGATCGTCGCCGACAGCGCCCACCTGGGGCTCGCCGACTACACGTGCCGGCGCAACGCCTTCGGCCGCCAGCTGCAGAGCTTCGAGCAGGAGCTCCGCATCGAGGGCCTCGGCGAGGAGCCGCTGCGCGCGGTCTTCATCCGAGCGCCGTGGGTCGAGCGGTACGGATCGGGGATCGAGGTCCTCGCCGAGGTCGACGGCCACCCCGTCGCCGTCCGCGCGGACGGCCTGCTGGCGGTTGCGTTCCACGCCGAGCTCACCGATGACAGCCGCCTGCACGCCGCCTTCATGGCGATGTGCACCGCGGCGCGCGATCAGGCCGAGCGGGCGCATCGCTAGGTTTCCCGGTCGATGAGGGACCCCCGCGTCACCGCCCTGGCCCAGATCCTCGTCCACCACTCGACCAAGGTGGGGGAGGGCGACGTCTGCACGATCGAGGGCGAGTCGGCGGCTGAGCCCCTGCTCGAGGCGGTCTACGAGGAGGTCCTGAAGGCCGGCGGGAACCCGATCGTCAACATGGCGCTGGAGGGGCAGTCGGCGGCCTACTTCGAACACGCCTCCGACGCGCAGCTCCGGTGGATCTCGCCGGTCGCCGAGTGGGCGGTCGAAAACGCCGACGTTCGCATCGCCGTGATGGCGAGCCAGAACACGCGGGCGCTGTCTCAGGTCCCGCCCGAGCGGCAGGCGACGCGACAGGCGGCCACGCAGAGGCTGATGAAGCGCGCCATGGAGCGCAGCGCGGAGGGGACCTACCGCTGGGCGCTCACCCTCTTTCCGACTCACGCGTACGCGTCGGAGGCGGGAATGGGCCTGGCCGCTTACGAGGACTTCTACTACGGCGCCTGCCTCGCCGACGACGTGGACCCTGTGGGGGCCTGGGCCCGTCAATCCGAGGAGACGAGGCGGCTCGCCGACTGGATCCAGGGCCGCTCCGAGGTCCACGTCACCGGGCAGGGCACGGACCTCCGTGTCGGGATCGAGGACCGGACCTTCATCGCCGCCGACGGCAAGCACAACATGCCCGACGGCGAGTTCTTCACCGGCCCGATCGAGGATTCCGCCGAGGGCGAGATCACGTTCCACCTGCCGGCGAGCTACGCCGGTCGGGAGGTCGCCGGCGTCAAGTTCCGGTTCGAGGGCGGCAAGGTGGTCGACGCCAGCGCCGAGAAGGGCGAGGACTTCCTGATCGAGATGCTCGACACCGACGAGGGAGCCCGCCGCCTCGGCGAGTTCGGCGTCGGCACCAACTACGGCATCACCGGCGGCACCGGCGAGATCCTGCTCGACGAGAAGATCGGCGGCACCGTCCACCTCGCCGTCGGCCGCTCCTATCCGGAGACCGGCGGGGTCAACGAGTCCGCGATCCACTGGGACATGATCTGCGACCTGCGCCGGGGCGGCCAGATCGAGGTCGACGGCGAGCCGCTGCAGCGCGACGGACAGTTCGTCGTGTAGGCCGCAACCCGGTCGCACCGACCGGGTTTAGGCAGCAGGACAACAGCAGGCGCTCGGGGGCTTCATTAAACGGGTTGCTCCTCGCTTCACTCGGAGCACCCTCGCCTCTTCATAAGGAGGGAGACCATGGTTGGACGCAAGCTGGGATTGGCCGCGATCGCGGCACTCGCATTTAGTCTTGTTCTGGCGGCTCCCGCCGCCCAGGCTCGTAAGAAGGTGATCACCAAGAGCTACGCGGTGGGCGTTGGTTCGCCGACGGGTGGCGTTTCGATCCCGATCCCGGATGGGGCCGGTCAGGCGACGCAGCTGGCCCGC
>JBKOYL010000029.1:0-6166 GCA_046725395.1 Actinomycetota bacterium
CTGGTCGGCGCCGAGTGGCGCTACAGCGACGCCGAGGTCGCTGAGATCGACTTCGTCCAGGTGGGGGCTCCCGATGATCCCCTCGGCCCGGGCACCCTGCCCAATCAGACCTACGACGTCGTGCCACATGCCGAGGCCGCCGACTTCGACGACTCCGGCTGGCGGGCCCTGGCCCCGGAGGAGACGATGCTCCGTCTGGGCAACGGGCGCGTCTCGTTTGCCTGGTACCGGACGACGGTCAACATCCCCGACCGACTCGGCGACCTCGACCCGACCGGCTCGACGGTCGTCTTCGAGGTGGTGATCGACGACTACGCCGAGGTCTGGGTGGACGGCGAGCAGCCGCTGGCGCTTGGCCTCACCGGCGGGCAGGTGGTCGGCGGCTTCAACGCCCCTAACCGCGTCGTCCTGACGCGCGACGCCCGCCCAGGACAGACTTTCCAGATCGCCGTCTTCGGGATCAACGGGCCTGTCTCGGCCTCGCCGCACAACTACATCTGGATGAGGACGGCGACGCTCGACGTCTACGCGGCCGAGCGCGCCTCGGCGGGCGAACCGGTCGAAGTCGGCGTCGCGCGCGACTCGGACGATCTCGACGCGATCGTCCCCGCGAACCTCGCCGTCGAGCGCGTCGCGGGCGGCTTCGAATTCACCGAGGGCCCGGTGTGGGCCCCCGACGGGGCGCTGCTGTTCAGTTCCCCCAACACGAACGCGATCTATCGCCTCGATCCGGAGATCGGCCGAGTCACGGTGTTCCGTTCGAAGAGCGGTTACACCGGAGTGGACATCGGGCGATTCACCCAGCCCGGCTCGAACGGGCTCACCTTCGATCCGGAGGGCCGGCTGCTGATCTGCCAGCACGGCAACCGGCGAGTGATCCGAGTCAATCCGCACGGGGACACAACCGTGCTCGCCGACGCATACGACGGCAGGCGGCTGAACAGCCCCAACGACCTCGTCTGCCGCTCGGACGGGACGGTCTACTTCACCGATCCGCCCTTCGGGCTACCGGCGATGTTCGAGGACCCCGGCAAGGAGCTCCCCTTCAGTGGCGTGTTCGCGGCGCGCGACGGCGAGGTCCGGCTGATCGCGGACGAGCTGGAGGGGCCGAACGGCCTCGCCTTCTCCCCCGACGAGCGCTACCTCTACGTCGGCAACTGGGACCCCGATCGCAAGGTCGTGATGCGCTACGAGATCGACGCCGACGGCGATCCGGCGGGCGACGGCGAGGTCCTCTGCGACATGACCGGCGCGCCCGGCGAGGATGCGATCGACGGGCTCAAGGTCGACTCCGCCGGCAATCTCTACGTCTGCGGTCCCGGGGGAATCTGGATCCTCTCCGCGGAGGGCGAGCGGCTCGGGCTGCTCGAGCTGCCGGAGGATCCCCACAACCTCGCCTGGGGCGACGCCGACGCCCGAACGCTCTACGTCACCGCCCTGACCAGTGTCTACCGGATGCGCCTGGGGATCCCGGGTCTGCGTCCTCAATCCAAGTAGGAGAAGGAGAGAGATCCGATGAGCAAGAACCTCGATCCAGGCACGACGATCCCCGACTTCAAGCTCCCCGATGAGAACGGCGAGATGCACCGCCTCTCAGAGCTGCAGGACGACGGCTACCTCGTGCTGCACCTGAGCCGCGGGGAGCATTGCCCCCGCGAGCGGATGCACCATCGTGAGCTGCTCCGCTTCTACGAGTGGTGCTCGCTCGCCTTCACCGAGCTGGTCACGATCATGCCGAACACCCAGCACGACGCGTTCCGGCTGAAGGCCGGCACCGGCGCGCACTGGACCTTCCTCGCCGACGAGGACCTGGAGGCCCAGCGTCACTTCGACATCCGCGAGTACACCGACACACATCACGACAACGCGGTCGTCCCGCACACCCTGATCCTGGGACCCGGCCTGGTGATCGAGAAGGTCCACGTGGGTTACTGGTTCTGGGGCCGCCCCTCGCCCGAGCAGCTCTGGCTCGACCTCCAAGAGATCCACCGGCGCGAGAAGGCGGACTTCGATCCGACCACTCCCGAGGCGCGCAAGGCGTGGGAGGAGAGCCAGGCGGCAGCGGCGGCCTAGCCGTGACCCGCTTCGGCCGGATGGCGACGCTGTTCCCGGCAGTCTTCGCGCTACACGTCCTGGAGGAGTCCCCCGGGTTCACCGCCTGGGCGCGGCGCCACGGCTCGCCTCGCTACAGCCAGCGCGACTTCGTCCGCAACAACGCCCTCGGGCTGGCGATGACCGCAGCGGCAACCCGCCTCATCGCCCGCTCGCCATCGCGGGGTCGCGTCTTCGGCTACTTCTCGCTGGTGCTGACGCAGCAGGCGCTCTTCAACACCATCTTCCACGTCGGCACGACCATCGCGTATCGCGAGTATTCGCCCGGCCTCGTGACCGCCGTCGGCGGCTTCCTGCCGCTCTGGTGGCAGCTCACCCGCCTGGCTCGCGACGAGCATCTGATCACGCGAAGCGGCGCGCTGGGAGCCGCGGCGATCGGCGGGGCGGTACACGGCGCCGCGGTCATCCAGCAGGTCTACCGTCGCTGAGGCGCAAGTAGGGTCAGCTCGTGCTTGCCATAGCCGGCGGCCTCGGCGCCGCCGTCGTCTTCGCCACGGTCACGCTCTGCAACTCCCGCTCGAGCCGGATGATCGGCCCGGCGCAGCTACTCGCCTGGATCATGCTGATCGGGCTCGCGATCACCGCCCCCCTGGCTCTGGCACGCGGCATCCCGGACGGGCTCGACGGCGAGGCCGCGGCCTGGATGGCCGTGGCGGGCGTCGGCAACGTGGTGGGTCTCTTGCTCGCCTACTCGGCCCTGCGGGTCGGCAAGGTGAGCGTGGTGGCCCCGCTCGTCTCGACCCAGGGGGCGATCGCGGCGGTGATTGCGATCGTCGCCGGGGAGTCGGTCTCGGCGGGTGTCGGGTTGCTGCTGGTGGTCGTGGCGGCCGGGATCTTCCTGGCCGGCGTCTCCCCCGAGCAGGATGCGGACGAGGAGAGTCCCCAGCCGACGCGCGCCTGGCTCTACGCGATCGGGGCCGCAGTGGCGATCGGCTGGAGCCTCTATGCCATCGGCCGCGTCAGCATCTCGCTGCCGGTCGTCTGGGCGCTGCTCCCCTCGCGGGTGATCGGCACCGCCGCTGTCACGGTCCCCCTGGTACTCCGCACCGGGCTGCGAATGACGCGCGAGGCGGTGCCGCTGGTGCTGGTCGCCGGAGCGGGCGAGGTTCTCGGGTTCGCGCTGTTCGCGCTCGGGGCCAGGCATGGGATCGCGGTGAGCGCGGTCCTCTCCTCGCAGTTCGCGGCGATCGCCGCCGTCGCCGCCTACCTGCTGTTCGGCGAGCGACTCGGGCGAGTGCAGCTGACCGGCGTGGTGACGATCGTGGTGGGCGTCGGCGTGCTGAGCGGCGTACAGGCCTAGGTGGTTTCTCAGAGGAGGCCGAGCTCCCGGGCGCGCGCCACCGCCCCCTCACGGCTGGTCGCGTCGAGCTTGCGGTAGATGCCCTTGAGGTGGGTCTTGACCGTGTTCTGCGTGACGTAGAGCGCGTTGGCGATCTCGCGCCGGGAGAGGTCCGTGGCAAGCAGCCGCAGGACGCCGAGCTCCCGGTCGGTGAGCTCGTCGGCGGCCCCGCCGGTGGCCGCCGCGCGGGAGCCGGGAGCCCGGAGGGTTCGCTCGGCCGTCGCGTGACGCTCGCGAAGATTCCCCGGATCGGGGCAGGAGTCGATCGTCTCGCGAGCCTCTCCCAGCAGGCGCCGCGCATCGTCACCCGCTCCACCCAGGTGGACGACCCTGGCCAGCTCGAGCAGGGCGGCGCCGAGTTCAACCCGGCCGGCGCCGCGGCGGGCGAGCTCCACGGCGCGCGCCGCCTCCGCCTCGGCGCCGGAGAGGTCGGCCTCGAGCTCGGCCACCCGGGCGAGCGCCAGGTGCCCGACCATGAGCACGAAGTGCTCGTTGAAGTCCGGTGCGTCGCGGAGCGAGATGGCGGCCTCGCCCAACCGCCTCGCCTCCACGGCTTCGCCCGCGTCGGCCGCGATCAGCGCCAGGTAGCCGAGCGCGTAAGCACGACCGAGGTCGTTGCCGCCGCTCTCGCAGAGCTCGGCGGCCGCCGTCAGACGCTGGGACGCCCGGTGCGCGTCACCGCTCCAGTGGAGCGCCACACCGAGGATCAGCTGGGCCACCATGTGCGGGAAGGACTCCTCCGCCCCCGCGGTCAGCGGCAGAACGGCCCGGGCCGCCGCCATGGCGTCCGCGAGCGATCCCACCTTGAACCCGTAGACGGCCCGCAGCACGTCGACGTCGGCCTCGAGCAGCCGGTTCGCAGGCACGAGCCCCTCGCCCGTCGCGGCCTGGGCGGCTTCGATCCAATCTCGCGCCTCGGCGAGCTGACCGCGATCGAGGGCGAGCCAGGCTCCGGCGACGCAGAGGCGGGGATCCGCGCTGACCTCCCGCCGCGGCAGCCTCGCGATCCAGCGGTCGATCGTTCCCAGCCGGCCCCGGTTGAAGTACTCGTTCCAGTGAGCGGCAACCAGGTCGCGGGCCCTGTTCACGTCGCCGGCCGCCGCCGCGTGCGCGATCGCGTCCGAAGGAAGACCCTCGGCCTCGAACCATGCCGACGCCCGGCGGTTTAGCTCGGCGCCGGCGGTGGGCGTCGCCAGCGCGAGCTCGTGGCGGAGCAGGTCCCTGAACAGGCGGTGGTAGCGATACCAGGTGCGGGTGTGGTCGAGTGGAATCAGGAACAGGTTTCGCTCCTCGAGCTCCCGCAGGCGGGCAGTCGAATCGCCGATCTCGAGAACCGCATCGCAGAGCTGCCCGCAGAGACTGTCCAGCACCGAGCTCCGCAGCAGGAAGTCCCTCACCTCCTCCGGCTGTTCGGCCAGCACCTCGCTGGAGAGGTAGTCGACGATGTGCCGGTCGTCTCCCGCGAACGACTCGATGAACCGCTCCGGGTCCTCGCGATCGCGCAGTGAGAGGCCTGCCAGATAGAGGCCTGCCGGCCAGCCTTCCGTGCGCTCCATCAGCCGGCGCAGGGCGGCGGGGTCGATCGTCAGTCCCAGTGCGCGGTCCAGGAAGGTCCCTGCCTGCGCCTCTCCGAAGCGCAGCTGGTCGGTGCGGATCTCGAGCAGCTGGTTTCCGGCCCGCAGGCGTGCGAGCGGCAGCGGCGGCTCCGTCCTCGTGCCGAGCGCCAGATGAACGCCGGGAGGGATGTGGTTGATGAGGAAGGCGACCGAGCGGTGGACCTCCTCGTTCCGGATCAGCTGGTAGTCGTCGAGGACCAGCACGATCTCGCGATCGAGGTCAGCCAGCTCGTTGAGCAGGAGCGGCATGGCCACGTCGATCAGGCCGATGCTCCGTGCGCCCACGGCCGAGAGAGCACGATCCCCGACTCCCGGCACGACCGTCCGCAGCGCGTCGATCACCCCACCCCAGAAGCGCGCCGGGTCGTTGTCCCCGTCGTCCAGGGATAGCCAGGCGAAGTCGGCCTCCTCCTCGGGAGCCGCCGCCCACTTGGCGAGCAGGGTCGTCTTGCCGTAGCCCGCCGGCGCCTCGATCACCGTCAGGACGCGGCCCCACCGCTGGAGGAGCGCGTCCACGAGCCCCGGCCGGGAAACGTGCTCCGGCCGGACCGCCGGGATGTGGACCTTCGTCGCGGCGAGCACGCCTGAGTCGGGTGCACGGAGCTGAGCGAGCTCAGCCACGGGTCGAGCTTATCCTGACGCCGTGTCCGCCGCTACCGGTGCGCCCGCCGAGGTGCTGGTCGATACGAAGTTCTACCTGCCCGCCCTCGGCGAGGTGGTCGGGCGGCCGCGCCTGGTGGATGGCCTGGCGTCCTCCCCGCAGCGGCTCAAGCTCGTGCGCGCCCCGGCCGGATGGGGCAAGACGACGCTGGTCGCGGCCTGGGCCGTGGCGGCGGAGCGGGAGCGGAGATTCGCCTGGCTCTCGCTCGACGCCTCGGACGACGAGCCGGCCCGCTTCTGGCTGTACGTGATCGAGGCGCTGCGGAGACTCGATCCCGGCGTGGGATCGGATTCGCTCGCGCTGCTGACGGCGCCGGGCACCACGCTGGAGCAGGACGTTCTGCCAGCGCTGATCAACGAGCTCGCCTCGCTTGGCGAGCCCCTCACCCTCGTGCTCGACGACTATCACTCGATCCGCGGCCAGTCGATCCACGAGCAG
>JBKOYL010000086.1:0-24801 GCA_046725395.1 Actinomycetota bacterium
GCAGGACTGGTAGATCGGCAGCAGGAAGGGCGGGATCTCGAAGGAGTCGATCAGGAAGTTGGGGACGCCGATCGGGGCGGGGCCGAACTGGGCGATGGTCAGGCTCGGGTTCTGGCGGGTGGGCGAGCCGTCGGGGTTGCGAAGGATGGGCTGGGTGATCTTGTTGCGCTCGTCCAGGACGACCTGGTTCGCTCCGCGCTTCTTCCGCTTCTGCTTCGCGAAGAGGCCCTTCTGTCCGGCCCCGCTCCAGCCGGCCCCGCCGCCGGACGTGGTCCCATCACCGTCGGACGTGGTCGAGCTGCCGCTTGCACCTGAGCTTTCGTCCGTGTATCCGCTATCGCTCGATCCGCTATCAGTCGATCCGCTGCCAGTCGATCCGCTGCCGGTCGATCCGCTGCCAGTCGATCCGCCGCCGGTGATCGGCGCCGTCGGGTCATCAAGGGTGATGTCGGGGAGGGTGGTGGTGGGACTGGTGACGTCGACTCCACCGACGCTGACGTCGACTCCGCCGAGGGTGAGTGAGTTGGCCGTGCCCGCGGCAATCACCGCGAGCGCGGCGCCTAGCCCGATGATGAGAAGGACCTTCTTTGCCATTCCCTCGGCCAGTCCTCGAGACCTTCCGGTCTACGCCCTCGAAATCAGTTGCCGCCAGTTCGCGGCTCGAAGCCCATCCCGTCTGCCCACACGCACCCTCTTCTACAGGTCTGTCGCCGACGATGCGCCAGTTCCCGGGGGGATTCGCAAGCTCCCTGCGGGCCTCCAAAGCGACTGACGCAGCCTTCAGGACGCTTCGTCGTCGCTTTGAAGGGTCTCGACCGCCGGCCATACGCCGCGCGGTGGCATATCGAGCGCGTCTGCTAGCGACTTCCTCCAGGCCGGCGCCTCAAACGGCTCGCCCCAGTAGTCCGTGACCCGCGTCGCCTGCCCGTCCCGTAGGTCCGCGATGGTGACGTTGCGATAGACGCGACCATCGCCATAGTCCGTGCTCCACTCGACCACCAGGGTGTCGCCGCAGGCATGGCGTTGGCCGACGCCGAGCCGGAGACCCTCAAAGTGGGACTCCACCTCGCCGATGCGTTTCCTGCCCCTGATCACCTCGCCGCTTTGCGGCCACTGACGCATCGCGTCATCGGACAGAGGCACGCCGAGGATTCGCTCCAGTCGTGTCTCGTGGGCGGCCGGCGTCGTCACATCAGTCCTCAATCGTATAGTCGCCGCCCTTCGGGTAGCGTTACGTTCAGGGGGAGCCTGAGCTTCCGGTTGAGCCTGAGCTTCCGGTCTGCGCGAGAGTGAGGGCGTGGTCGAAAGCGCACCGTGCGCGCCGGCGCCCTAGCAGGAGGCGCTCAGGCCGCTACCGAATGACGCATCCGCGGTGCAGCCAGGGGACGTGGCAGTGGCGGTGTTGTTGTCGCCAAAGCCCGCACCCGCGAAGCTGCCGTCGCCGCTGGCGGTGGCGGTGTTGTCGTCGCCGGGACCCGCACCCGCGGTGCTGCCGTCGCCGCTGGCGATGGCGGTGTTGTCGTCGCCGCCGAACGCAATCGCGAAGCTGCCGTCGCCGCTAGCGACGGCGGTGTTGTTGTCGCCGTCGAGCGCACCCGCGAAGCTGAAGTCGCCGCTGGCCGTGGCGGTGTTGTTGTCGCCGTCCGATGCCTGCGCGGTGCTATTGGTCCCGAGCGCCTTCGCCCGGTTGTGGTCGCCGCCGATCGCCGTGGCACTGCTTCCGTCCTGGGCGATCGCGACGGACCCGGTGCCGCTCGCCTGGCAGGTCGAGGTCCCCTGCTGCGTTCGCACCGCATCGTTGGCGGCCACGCAAAGGTCGCTGGCCGCGCCCGCCGGCGTTGCGGCGAGCAGGGTACCCGCCAGCACGCCCGCCGTCACCACCGCTGCCCTGGCCGGTCGCCTGGTCATCTCACTCTCCTTCCCTGGTCAGCGCCCGCTCGGCTTCGACACCAACTCAAGGGCGGCGGGCGCCGCGTCCAACCTGCAATGAGCCTAACCCTTCGGGGGTGCTCTGGCCAGACCTTCGGCGGGCTCCCCGGTCTTCGAGCTCGGCCTGGGGATGAACTCAAACAGCAAATCTCACTTGCCGCGAGTCCGTCAGTTCATCGAGAACGTGGCGTTCCAGGAGCCCTCCGCGAGGCGGGCCTGTCCCTGAAGCGACGGATGGAAGTAATCTGCGGTCGAGCCGGCGTATCCGCTGGGATCGATGACTGGGACGGCATCCCAAAAATCGGGACCGGGCAGGCCAGCAGTGTTCCTCACCGTCGCGACATCAGCCGTCGTGAACGAGGTATTGAACACCGCGTTGTTGTCGAAGCGACAGCGCTTGAACTCGGCGCAGACATCCGCGAGCGCCCCGTTGTAGGCGATCACTTGGGCGCGGAAGGCGGCCCGCCGGTCGACGTCGGCCTGTGCGGTCGAAAGCGGATTAAGAAGCAGCGCCTGGCAGGTGCCGAAAGCGGACCAGCGGAGGAGCGCATCCGGGTTGGGCGGACTGGTGAAGATCCTCCACAGCTGATTGATATCCGGGATGCTGAGCATCTGGATGTAGACCTTGGGGTCCGCCGACACGAGCGCATCGAGCGCGGCCTCCACCTGGCTGCGGAAGGTGCCCGGCGGCGTCTGAGCGGAGAGCGAAGAGCGGCAGGCGTCGTTGGCGCCGATCTCGATAGTCACGTAGTCCGCGCCCTGTGCGGCCGCGTTTTGCGCCTGGCTGAGCACACCGTTTGCCCGCGCCCCGGAGACGGAATCGTTGAAGGCGACCGGAACGCGGTCGGGGTCGATCGCTTCAATGCGCTGGAACTGGCTGTTGACGGCCGGGTTCGTCCCCGTCGACCAGGAGTTGGGCGGGCAATCCAAGTCGAGGGCGTTGCCGCCCCTCAGCATCGGACAGGTTCCAGGAGTGAACTCGGTGCCGGCGGAGTTGTAGGCCCTGGTGATCGAGTCGCCGAGCGCCGCCATCACCTGCGGTGGTGCGACGGCCGAGGCCGGTGCCGCCCAAAGCGCGAGCGCGGCGAGAAGCGCGATGAGGACGACTGAGGTGCGTTGCAGCCGGGTGGAAGCGGTCATGGTCTCCTCCTTGAAACCGTTGCTACGCCTGCACCCCGCGCGAATGGGGGCATCCAGATCCCGGTGAGGCTAGCACCGGCATGTCGCTCGCCGAACTGAGAGAAGCTGAGCCGATCTCAGCTCATCTCAGCGTGCCTGGCGTCGCTCAGCATGAGGCGGCCTCACCTCTTCTTCTGCTTGCACCTCTGCGAGACGCTGTCCGTCAGCGTCTTGCCGGTCTCGTAGGTGATCGTCTCGGTGGTCGTCCACCTGCGCGACTTCGAACATCTGATGGAGATCAGGAACGTCTTCTCCACCTTGCCCGTCTTCTTGTTCCGCTTCTTCCCGGTGACTACCGGGTTGAGCGTCGTATCGAAGTGCTCGCTGACCATTCCTTGGACCGGCGGAATCTGCAGCGTCAGAGTGTTGCCTCGAACAACGCCGCTCAGGATCGGCTTGGTTGCGACCCCCGCGATGTCGAGGTGCAGATAGAGCGACGGGTTACCGCCCGAGGGGACGCCCTTGAACGCCGTAATCACGCCGTTCAGAGTCCGGCCGTCCAGGCTCCTGCCGACGCTGCTTCCTCCTCCTACGATCGAGCGGGGGCAGGCCGCCCTGGCTTCGGCCGTGGACTTGCCCGTGAGCGATCCCAGACTGCAGGCGGGCAGGTTGCCCGGATCGATCGCGACGTCCTTCGGGAAGGTGATCAGGCTCTGCAGTGAGGGCGGATTGGCGAAACAGGTGAGCTCATTACCCGTCGTACACCCCGGCTGGCCGAGGAAGGCACCCGCGTGCGTTTCGTTGGTTTCGATAAAGATCTTCGCTGGTCCGCGGATTTTCTTGTCCTGTTTCGCGGGCGTCCAGCGCGCGCCCACGCTGAGGCTGGTGACCTCCGCCGAGGCGACGCTCGAAAGAGCGACGGCACCGACCAGGCCGGCGATCGCCCCGATCACGTACCTGCGCATTCGCACACCTCCTCGTGCTCCGGGCTTAGGGCCACCTCGGGGGACGCGCTCCGACATCGCCGACGCAGTATCTCGCGACGGAGTGGCCCTTTCCATCGGGGCATCCTGGATCGACCGCGCGGGACGGCTTATTCCAGCCCGACTCGGTCCAGCGCGTCGGCCAGCCCGCGCAGATCGGGCATCTCGGCCGCCCGGGGCAGATCGGACTCCTCGCCGAGGCGGTTGATCCAGATCGCCGGGATCCCGAGCTCTGCAGCGGGTGCGATGTCGTGGTAGAGACTGGCGGCCACGTGCACGTGCGTGCCTCGGTCGGGGGCCGTGCGCTCGGCGAAGGCGTCCCAGTGACCGCGGGCGGGCTTGTAGGAGCCGATCTCCGAGGCGACGATGGCGAGCTCGAATGGGACCCCGATCCGCTGCATCGAGGCCTGGATCAGGTCGGGGTCGGTGTTGGAGAGGATCGCCAGCCGCCAGCCCCGCTCCCGGGCGGCCCGCAGCTCCTCGGGGACCTCGGCGAACGCCGCCCACGAGGGCAGCGAGCGACCGAGCGCGTCAGCCTCGCCCGCGGGCAGCTCGATCCCCTCGTCGCGGGCGAGCTCGGCGAGCACCCCTGCCATCACCTCGCGGTAGGGCAGCGTCGGGTCGTCCTCCTGGAGCCGGGGCTCGAGCTGGTGATACCGGCTCAGCAGCCGGTCGGCATCGGGCTCGCCGAAGATCCGGGCGAGCTCGGTCCGGATGCCGGCGTTCCAGTCGATCAGCGTCCCATAGCAGTCGAAGCTCGCCCAGCGCATCGCTACAGCGGTCATTCTGCCCTGCCCGGATCGAACGCATCGCCGGCGAGCCGGACGCTGACGACCACCGGCCTCAGCGGCTGACGTCGTAGACCAAGTGGGTGACCCGATCGCCTCGCACGATCTTGGTCGGGTTCTCCAACCGCAGCGGCTCGGCCAGGGTTCCGGTGGCAAAGAAGGGACGGCCGGAGCCGAAGACCACCGGGACCTGGTTGACGACTACCTGGTCGATCAGCCCGAGCTTGAGCGCCTGGCTGCCGATCTGACCGGCGGCCACGTCCACGTCCCGGTCGCCGGCGAACTCCTTGGCGGCGGCAATGGCCTCCTCGACGCCGTCGATAAAGGTGAACGGCGCGGTGTCGGCGTACTCCCAGTCCGTCGGCGGCTGATGGGTGACGACGAAGACGTGGTCGCCTGCGGCCGGCCTGCCGTCCCAGCCGTTGGTCAGGTCGAACACTCGCCGTCCGATGACATTCGCCGCCTCGTCGCGGTACTGGCTCCGCATGAAGTCGGCCGAGGCCCGGGTGCTCCGGGACTCGCCGAAACTACCCGGGAAGCTCCAGGTGACGTCCCCGTTGCCGTACCAGTCGAACAGCGGCCCGACCTCGTCGTTGTCGTCGGCGATGAACCCGTCCAGGGAGACCACCGCACCCATGATCGTCTTGCCCATGATCCGTCCTTTCGTTTGTCGCGACTAGCCGGGCGGGTCTCGATCCGCCAGCTGCCCGGTTCAGTCAGGGCTCAGCTCCGCTGGCCCGAGACCATTCCAACTCCCGCCTGGAAGGAGAAGGCGGGGGAACGCTGAGGTCAACGTTCCCACGCCGTCCCTTGTCAAGTGGCGGAGACTTCTCCTCCTCGTTCGAGCGTCACTCCTGAGGAGTCAGGAGGGGGTTGCGCGCCTGGTGGATCGGAGCTCGCGATCGTGCGAAGCGACGTCGAATTCGAGACCTGATGGCGGGGACTCGAGGTCGACGTCTATTGCGGCCACGCCGGGATCCGGAAATGGCTGGACGACCTCCATGCGATCTGGGATGAGTTCTCGGGGGTCGTCGACGATTTCGAGGAGATCGGAGCGGATTCCGTCCTCGTTCGCTTGACGGTGCACGGCCGCGCTCGTGGGAGCGGGGTCGAGCTCGAGCAGCGCTTCTGGCACCTCTGGCGGGTGCGGGACGGGAAGCTCTGGCGCGGGAAGAGCTTCACTGACAAGCAGGAGGCGGTGCGGGCGGCCTCGGGGTGAGTAGTCCCCGGCGCCAGTGCCGCTTGGGTGTCGTCCCCGATGAGATCGATGGCGGCCAATGCCCGTTCTTCAGCCGACCAACGGTGGGTTGCATTACGGGGACGCTGCCACGCACACGAGCAGAAGCCTCGCGGTCAGAGAGGCCGGGTTGAACACGTTCGACTGCGGGTTGTAGACGACCGCGGTCCAGCTTCCGGCGCCTGGTGGAGAAGAGTCAAAGGCCGACGCATGGCTGACGTCCGCCGTCACGCCACCGGCAGCGACCATCGTCTGTGGCGCTGTGCTGTCGCAGCCTTGGGTGACCGTCGAGCGCGAGCTCGCGCCAACCGACGTCACCGGGCTCGCAAGGTAATCGGCCGATACGGCGCCGTTGGCGGCACAGATCGCGTAGGTGTTGACGCCTGAGCTAGCCGGCACGCTGTAGTTGCTCCGGAAGGAGCTGACCCATCTCGTCGGGGCCGTGACGCCCGAGCTCGTGACGTCAGCGGGATCGAACGACGACGAGAAGTTCGAGACGACGGGGTCGCCGGAGTCGTAGCCTCCGCCGATCAACCGCAAGGTCAGGTCGGTGCACGACGCGGCGACCGATTTCTTCTCGCCCTTCGACAGGTCGGCCGCGGTGCTTCGAATCTCGTACCCGCTGGGCTTGTCGACGCACACCGCTATGGGGGTCAGGGTGATGGGACCTCCGGTGGGGTTCTCGTTCTTCATCGAGACCGTCCATCCGGCTCCGTTGGTCGCGGGGAAGGAGTCGAAGACGTTCGCCGCCGCGTTTCCGGTGGTGTAGCCCCCTCCGATTACGACCTTGCGGGACGGGCAGGAAGCGGTCGTGCTGGAAGTGGCTCCGGTGGCGACCGTTGATGAGCCCCCCGTGACGATCTGGTGCCCGGTCAGTGAAGGAACGCCTCCCCCGGTGTCGTCTCCGCCACACCCGGCGGCGAGGCCACAGGCGATGAGCACGCCGAGCCCCGCCAGCGCTCGAAGCGACCGGCGCTTCGAAGAGGTCCCCGACGCCCTTGGCGACGAGTAGCACCCCTTCCTTGTTCTGGTCATGTGCGAGCGCATCCCCTGAAATCAGACAACGGCCGTCGTCTCCACGAGGAGGATGAGGGCCGGATACGCGCTTGTGAAAGCCCACAGGAACGTGTTGAGACCCATCGTTATGGCGATTCCAATATGGAATGCAAGACCGAATGCAAGGACGACGTAGATTCCTGGCGGTCCCAGCAGGATCGCCGTCGGCACGAGGCACTCGAACGCGATCACGGACCAGCACAACCCCAAGCTCAGGACGTGATGGCGCCGGAGCGTGCGCGCAAGTGCGGGGCGACCGAGCCCAACCGTGTTGAGGATCGCCGGGACGGCGGTACCACGTCGCCAGGTGTCGGAGCTCAGCTTTGCGATTCCGGCCACGAGGTAGGCGAGCAGAAGCTGGAGCGCCGCGTACCACACGGCGACGGCTGCGATCGGCGTTCGTAACGTGAGCCAACCGACGAGCACGCTGATGAGGACGACGAGCACCATTTGATCCGAGCCGTCGTGGCCGAGTTGGATGCGCGCGTGCAACAGCATCCGCGCACCCACCACGACGGCGGCGCCGAGCGCACCTGCCGCTGCCTGGGGCCATCCAGAAAGCCACGGGACTGTGAGCAAGGCTGCGACGCCGACTAGCTGAGCGAAGAAGAGCGCCAGCACCTGGGGGTATCCGAACAGCCACGAGAGTGGCCGGCTCAGGCGGCCGTACAGCCATGGCCTCCACCCGGTCCGAAGCAGACCCGGCGAAAAGATGCCTCGCTCGGACATCGCTTCCCGCGTATGCAGGCCCCCAGCCGCATCGGTCGCGACTCCAATACTCCCGAGGACTCCCATCCAGGTCAGCGCGGCCGTGGTGCTCATGCGACCCGATGCGCTTCGCGCGGCACTGGCTCTCGCCCGAAGCCGACCGCGTTGCGCTTCTCCTCGACTGAGTGCCATCGTGAGAGCGCGACCAGCCTGACCTCGTCGAACGCAGGCGGTTCGCCAGAAGTTTGGACCACGGCGAACTGCCGCGCGATCGCGTGCGGCGACCCGGTCTGTGCCGCGACGTACTTGAGAAGCAACAGATAGGGAATCGTCAGAGTCGTGCTCTCGGCCTCACCGGCATGCGCGAGCAGGCCGCCTGCGTCGGCGATGGCCTTTTGGATACGCCGGTTGGGGTTCCAGATCGCCCGCCAGGGGTGCGAACGTGGCGGGCTGAGTTCGTGCCACGGGCCGAAGTGCCGGGAGCCGAGGGCCTCTCGCCAGAGAAGGCGGGTATCCGTGGTCCCCGGGTTCGGCGCGAAGAACGTCCACATCGGGAGCAGCAAGAAGACGTCGCGACTTCTTGCCCAGCGCTCGAGCCGCGGGGTCCGGAACTGCGTCGCCGCAGTGAAGACGAGCGCGCCCACCGCCACGACGACAGCGATCGCGAACAACAACGGATCAGGCGTCGCCTGAGAGAACGTCCTGGCGGAGTCGGACTAGCTCCTCGACCGCGGCCCGAGCGTCGAGAGTTTGGAGCTCGCGAGCGTGCTCGGGGGACTCGAGCCAGGCGCGGATCCGGTCCTCCGCCGCTCTCGGATCCGTATCCGGGGGACTCGGCGGGGGCCACTCGATATTTGGGAATCGCCTGCGAATTGCCTCGGTGAGCGCAGGGTCCTGGAATGGGACGCCCTGCGTCACCGACGTTGCCACTACAAAGATCGTGGTGGCATACGGAGGGGCGACGGTGGCGTTGAGGTCCGCGTCGGGAAGCCGATCGAGCAACGCTTGCTCGACCGGCGAAAGCCGGGGCTGGCGGGCGATCACGATGCCGCGGAGCGACTCGCTAAGTGCTTGGCCCTCGGGCGTCGCCAGGTGCGTGGCGCTGAATCCCGACGGGTCGAACCCGCCGCCGGCGAACACGACGCTCGCGACCGCGACATCAGCCGGGTCCGTCACCGCCAGGCCCATGGCAATTGTCTTGCCCCTGTAATCGATGTCGCTCAGAACCGGAACGGCGGCGAGCCCGCCGCTACGCCGACCCTCCCGCGATCGCTCGCCCAGTGCAGCCAGCCCGCGATCAAGCGCCTCGACGTCGCGTGCCTGGGCCGCGGCACGAAGCTCCGTCAGCTCGGGCGACTGGTCGCTGCCGATGACGGCGAGCATCGACCCCCGGGGCAACGGGGCGGCGAGCTCCACGCCCGCTTCGAGCTCGAAGACCTCCATGTCCTGACGACGACGGCGGCGCTCCCCGATCTCCCGCGCGTAGTCGAGCAAGCTCGATCCAATCGCTGCGGTCATGTCCTGGTCGGGGGTGTCCTTTGCCATGGGCTCTCTCCTAGATCGGACGAATGCGGGACGCTCCCACCCTTGCCGGGAGGAGGATCTCTGGTTCCAACTGCGGGAGCGCGGCGACCGCTTCGACCCGTGAGGGAGGGGCCGGGGCCGCCGACTCGCCGCCGCCCGGTGCCGGGGCAGTTCCGTTTCCGCTGATCGCGGTCGCCGTCGCCGACGTTGACCACGCGGGGACGGTGAGCGTGAGCTCCTCGCAATACATCGACGCCCTCACCCGGGAAATTCCCGTGGCCATCGCCCCCTCCGGGCGCTCCGCGGCGAGCCTGTGGATCCCCAGGCCCTTGAAGGTCAGCTCGATGAGCACGTCCTTCAGGTTCGCCGCCAGGAACTGCAGCTTGCCGGTCTTCTCGAACGGGGGAGAGGAGTTGCCCTGGACGACGAAGTCGTGGTGCCACGCATACCAGTCCTGGGCATGGGACTCGGGAAGCGTGACGACAAGATCTCCGACATCGACGGCGTACGGCTGCTTCAGGTAGTCCCGCAGCTCACCGACCGCGTCTTCCACGACCGCCTGCCGAACGGCGAGCGACTCGATTCGGCTCACCCTCGTGCAGTCGAGCCCGTCGATCGTCAGTCGGAAGTTCGACTGACGCCACTGCTTCTGCGTGCCCTTTGTCACCGATGCACCCTGCTTCGCGCCCGAGCCGGAAGAGCGCTGGGTGAACTCCGGAGTGATCTTGACGGCAAGGTGGGCCGAATCCTTGGAGGCGGCGTCGAGCGGGGGAAAGGCAACTTCGGTGACCAGCGCCTGCGAGAAGGTCATCCTCCGGCGCTCGGTATATGTGTAATCGAACGCGACAATCGCTCCGCTCTTGCGCGTGGCCTTGCGACCGAGCATGTCCGCGATCCAGGTGTAGATGTCGTTCGTCATCCCCGCGCCACATTCGATCGCGATGTCCGAGTAGCGCACGCCCGCGAGGTGCTTGCGAACCACCAGATCAGGGCCGACGGTCTCCTCGATGACATCGCCGTAGGCCTCGCCACCCTCCGTTGCTTCAAGGAAGCCGGCCTGGACGCCATCCAGCTCGAGTGCGAAAAGCGCGGAGGCGTACGAATGGGCTGCGACGGCCATCAGCGGCCACCCCCGAGCTCGAGCCGCACACAGGCGCTCGGGTCCTTCACCCGCAGCGCGAAGCGCTCGAACGCACGGAACCGGAACCGATCCTCGCGGTCGATCGCGAGGAACGCGACCGTTGGGTCCGCGCCGACCACGAGGTCGACCGTGTCGCCACCCACCGAGACGAGCACGCCGCTCTCCTTTGGCAGCGCGGCCGTGCCGAAGAAACCTTGCACGAGCCCGCGGATCCGCTCGGACACGAGCACGGACGTGCCGTCGACCGGCTCGACCGTGGCGGCGTAGCGCTCGGGCTCGAGCAGCAGGCCGTACGGTCCCGTGTGGGAGCGAGCCTGGAGCAGCGCGTATGCCTCGGCGACCGCGCGGAAGATGCCCTCCGGCCCACCCTCACCGCCGATCGACTCCGTGGCCGCGGCAACCAGGCCCGGACCGGCGGTCCCCTGGGCACGGACGCGGTCCGGCATCTGCCCGTTCGCGAGCGCGGCGTCGCCCTGGAGCACGGCGAGATCTTCCGCCTGGGCCAGGAGGCTCGCCGCCCGCCGGGTCAGTGTCACGGCAGTTCCGAGCTCGCGCTCCAAATCGACCTGCCTACGGGTCAGGGCGAACTCGATAGACAGCTCGACGAGGGGCAGCAGGCGACCCTCCTCGACCGTCATCGTCGCGGCGTCGACCCTCTCCGCGGGCACGGCGAGCGCGTCGGTGAGTGGCCCCAGCAGCGGGATCACCTTCGCCGTCACGCCCGCGCGCAGGTTCTCCTCGTGCATCGCCTGGTCGATCGCGGTCCAGGTCTCTGCACTCCAGTTCAGTGCTTCGCGGCCAAGGCTCACTTTGGGGCTCCTCCGTGCTGGGCGTTGATCGTTACCACTGGCCCGGACGGAAGTGGTCCATCCGGCAGCTCGGGGCGATTCCGTCCGCGCACAAAGCATCGCTCGCTAGGATCCGGGCACCTCCGACGATCTCCGAGGACGAGGGGAGGCACGAATGGCCAAGGTGCTTTGGACCCAGAAGCAGGACGTCGGGCCGAGCGCGCGCGGCGGCCACGCGATCACCTACGACGGGGCCCGGCAGCGGGTCCTCCTGTTCGGCGGTAGGGCTGGCGGTGGAACCCCCCAGGCGGATACCTGGGAGTGGGACGGCTCGGACTGGACGCAGGTCGCCGACACCGGTCCCGATGCCCGCAGCGGCCACGCCCTCGCATTCGACTCGAACCGCCAGCGAGCCGTCCTGTTCGGCGGGGAGGCCGCCGGATCGGCCCTGCGAGCCGATACCTGGGAGTTCGATGGCACGGACTGGACGCAGGTCGCCGACACCGGTCCCGATGCCCGCAGCGGCCACGTCCTCGCATTCGACTCGAACCGCCAACGAGCCGTTCTGTTCGGCGGGGAGGCCGGCGGAGCCGCCGGATCGGCCCTGCGAGCCGACACCTGGGAGTGGGACGGCACGGACTGGACGCAGGTCGCCGACACCGGTCCCGATGCCCGCAGCGGCCACGCCCTCGCATTCGACTCGAACCGCCAGCGAGCCGTTCTGTTCGGCGGGGAGGCCGCCGGATCGACCCTGCGAGCCGACACCTGGGAGTGGGACGGGGCCCTGTGGCAGCAGGTTGCCGATACCGGCCCCGGCCCTTCGATGGGCTTCGGTCTGACCTTTGGCGCGGGCGCCACCCTTCTGTTCGGCGGCGTCAGCACCCCCCCGCCACCGGCCGCGACGCAACAGCTCACGCGTCTCAGCTGGGAATGGGACGGCGCGCACTGGACGCTTCGTCAGGACATGGGGCCAACGCCGCGCTGGGGCCATGCGCTCGCATTCGACTCCGCACGGGGTCGAGCTGTTCTCTTCGGCGGCTTCACCTCGCTGCCCGCCCACACGGGTGTGGCCGGCAGCGTCGTGGCGGACACCTGGGAGGTGGCTCTCGAGGAGATCCCCGGCCCGGGCCCGGAGCCCGGTCCCGAACCCTATCCGGGTATCTCCCTCGTTTCGTTCGCGCTCAATCCCGACACGATCCCCGGCGAGGGACCAGCCGAGCCGGGCACGGACGTCTCGTTCGAGGTCGGTCTGGACTCGCCCGCCCCTCCCGGTGGCGTACAGGTCGATGTCTGGACCGGCGAGAACATTCTCCTCTCCGTGTGGGTGCCCGATGGCGCGACGATGGGGTCGCTGGCGGTCACCCTGCCTGGTGATCTCCCGGTCGGCGACTACGAGTTGCAGGCGCGACTCGGCGACGACACCGCGACGGCCGTTCTCCACGTCGTCCCCTGATCCGCTCGACCTGTGTGCACCCGGGCACACACGTCGCGTGCGGCGCGTGTTTGTGACCAGGTTCACCGTCCTCCGGGGGTAACTCCTCCTAAGGTTGCAGCAGGAGGTAGGAGGTAACTGAGGGGAGCGGAGGAGAAGATGGATTCCAACCTGAACTACAGACACGCAGAGACCCATTCAGCGGAGCTGCATCGGCGAGCGGAGCTCCATCGCCTCGCCGCCAGTGCTACCGCAACGGAGCGTGGTGCTAGGCCGACGCGTCCGTCCCGGCGGTATCTGGGCAGCGCGGCGGGCGCGCTGCGCACGAGCGTGGCCCGCGTCAGCGCCGCGTTCGCGGCACTGCTGCGGTAACCGGCTCGAAAGCAGACCGGGCTTAATCGAGCAGCACGTCTGCGCGGCCTCGTGACAGTTAGTCGCCCGGTGGGTAATCCGGCGGCCTTGAAGCTGTCAGGTTGCTTCGCGTTCGCGCTTCTCTAAGGGCGGATCGCTGCGTTGGGGTTCACGTCGATGCCGGGTAGTTCACGTTGAGAGCTCGTGAGGAATCGGCTAGTCTGCCCGACCCGGGGGAGCGAACCGAGGGAGAAGGAAGCTAATGTCGCGACTCACCGCCTCGATCACCACTGTCCTCGTCGTCGCTGCGCTCGCCGCCCCCTTGGCGCTGCCTTCGTCGGCCACCGCCAATCACTCCTGGAACGGATGGCACTGGGCGAAGACATCGGCGACCCGCACACTTGTGATCTCCGACGGAGTCTCGGGCGATTGGGACACGGTCTTTCCCGGTGTGAACAGCGACTGGAACTCCTCGCTCACCGGGACAGGCATATCCCTCGCGTCCGGGTCGAGTGGCGTGAACATCACGACGCAGAGCCGCAGGTGGGGCAACAACGGCTGGCTCGGGCTAGCCCAGGTCTGGATCAAGGGCGGGCACATCTCGCGGGCATCGGTCAAGCTCAACGATTACTACGACTGGTACTACGCCGACGCGACCAGCCTCCTCGACGCAAAGCAGCAGGTGTTCTGCCAGGAGGTGGGGCACACGCTCGGGCTTGACCATCAAGACGCGAGGGGGACCTGCATGAACGACAACAACGATCTGTTGGTCTCGCCCTATCCGCATCCCAACCAGCACGATGGCGAGGAGCTGCGGACGATCTACAACCACATCGATTCGAGCACCAGCCAGGGGGCTCACGAGCGCGGGCCGTTCACCGTCGATGTGGTGCCTGCAGCGCAGCTGTAACAGCACCGGCTGGTGGGGTTCTCCGGAGCAAGAGCCCCGGCCGGCTCATGACCCGGAGGTCGCTTAGGGACGCGACCTCGTGACGGTTCAGTCGCCCGGTGGGTAATCCGGCGGCCTTGAAGCTCCTCGTGGCGCCTCGCGATAGAGCGCGGCGACCATGAAGGCGAGGTCGAGCGCTTGGCGGCGATTGAGCCGGGGGTCGCACGCCGTTTCGTAGCGGTCGTGCAGATCGTCCTCGATTATCTCGTAGCCCCCTCCGATGCACTCGGTCACGTCGTCGCCGGTGAACTCGACGTGGATGCCCCCCGGATGGGTGCCGAGCGCGCGGTGCACCTCGAAGAAGCCGGCGACCTCATCGAGGACGTGGTCCAGCCGGCGGGTCTTGTATCCGCTGGGCGCCTCGAACGTGTTGCCGTGCATCGGGTCGCAGACCCACACGACCGGCGCACCGTGCTCGGTGATCCTCTCCACCAGAGGCGGCAGAGCCTGGCGGACCTTGCTCGCGCCCAGCCGGGTGATGAGCGTCAGCCGGCCGGGTTCGCGAGCCGGGTTGAGCCGCTCGACGAGCGCAACGGCATCGTCCGGTGAGGCCGTGGGCCCGAGCTTCACGCCGATCGGATTGCGGATCTGGCGACAGAACTCGACGTGGGCGCCGCCCAGCTCCCTGGTCCGCTCGCCGATCCATACCAGGTGTGCCGACAGGTCGTACGGCAGACCGGTGCGGACGTCGATACGGGTCAGGGCGCGCTCGTACTCGAGCAGGAGCGCCTCGTGGCTCGAGTAGAACTCGACCCCGTGGAGCTCCTCCGAGTCAGCGCCGCACGCCTTCATGAAGGCGAGCGCACGATCGATCTCGCCGGCAATCTGCTCGTAGCGCTGCCCAGCTGGGCTCTGCGCCACGAAGTCCTGGTTCCAGGCATGCGCTTGGTGCAGGTCGGCGTAGCCGCCGTGCGCGAACGCCCGGCACAGGTTCAGGGTCACCGCCGCGCTGTTGTACGCCTGGAGCAGCCGAGCCGCGTCGGGCCGCCGCGCCTCCGGCGTGAACTCGAAGCCGTTCACCGCATCGCCCCGGTAGGCAGGGAGCTCGACACCGTCTCGGGACTCGGTGGGACGCGATCGGGGCTTTGCGAACTGCCCCGCCATCCGGCCGATCTTCACCACGGGGACGCTCGCCGCGTACGTCAGCACGAGAGCCATCTGCAGCAGGGTCTCGAGCCTCTCCCGTACCGTGTCAACCGTCGACCCGGAGAAGGTCTCCGCGCAATCCCCTCCCTGCAGGACGAACGCCTCGCCGGCGGCGACGGCGGCCAGCCGGTCCTTGAGCTGGTCGCACTCGCCGGTGAAGACGAGGGGCGGTCGCTCTGTCAACTCCGAGGTGACGGCACGGACGTGTGCGGCGTTTGGCCACTCCGGCTGCTGGGCGGCGGGCAGCCTGCGCCAGGCATCGAGATCGACCGGTTCGGCGGACGGTCCGCTCACGAGTCCAAGGCTAGGCCGTTCGCGAGCCGGTGCGCTGGCTCTCGGTTGCACCAGAGCAGTTTCGCGCAGGCGCCAATCTCGGGGTAGGTTGCAGTTGATCCGGCGCGCCAATCTGCATTGATTGATCCCTGTGCTCAACTTTGACCTCCAGATCGAAACCGAGGGAAGCAGCGCCCTCGTCACGATCCGGGGTGACCTCGATATTCAGGTCGTCGACCAGGTGGCCGATGCGCTGGCACGGATCGAGTCCGACGAGCCCGAGCTGCTGGTAATCGACCTGAGCAGGCTGAGCTTCATGGACTCGACCGGCATGGGTGTGATCGCTGCGGCCTCTATCCGCGCCGCGGATGCCGGCAGGCGATTTGCCATCGTTACTCCCCCGGCCGGGGTCAGACAGGCGTTCGAGCGCACCAAGCTCAACGAGGTCATCACAACGACAGATCACCTCGCAAACGTCTATCCCTAGGTTCCTGGGCGCAGCGGCTACCCTCGCCCTGAACGGATGCTTGGGGACATCCGTTTTCGTTCGGGGCCCACACCAGGGGTGGGGCCAAGTTGCAACCACATCCGGGAGTAAGCATGAGCTCGACCGACTTCGAAGTCCACGTCGAGAACGGCTCCCTTGCGCAAGTCAACTAGAACCGCAGGAGTACGACATGACTGACGCACCCGACCTTTTTCCAACCGACGTCGCCGACCTTCCGAGGGCAGAGCCGACCCAGCTCGTGGAACTGGCTGACGGCGACGAGTTCGACCTGCGTATCGCCCCCGTAGCCAAGGACCTTGGCGACTCAACCGTGCGGATGCTGGCCTACAACGGCTCGATCCCCGGCCCAACGCTGAAGGTCCGGCAGGACTCGGAGATCGTCGTCAACGTCGAGAACCAGGGCGATCTCGAAGCAACCGTGCATTGGCACGGCCTCAGGCTCGAGAACCGCTACGACGGAACTCACGAAACGCAGACGCCGGTCGGGGTCGGCGAACGCTTCTCGGCTCGCGTCACGTTTCCCGATCCGGGCATCTACTGGTACCACCCGCACATCCGCGAGGACTATGGCCAGGAGCTGGGGCTCTACGGCAACGTCCTGGTCGAGCCCGCTGAGGCCGACTACTGGCCTCCGGCTCATCGGGAGGTCGTCCTGGTCCTCGACGACATCCTCTTGGAGGGCGGCCAGGTTGCTCCCTTCAGGCGCGAGGAGACGACCCACGCGGCGATGGGCCGCTTCGGTGACGTGCTGCTCGTCAACGGCGAGCCCGATCTCTCACTCTCGGCGAAGCTCTCCGAGGTCGTCCGCCTCTACCTGACCAACACGGCCAACACTCGGGTCTTCAAGGTCGCGCTGCCCGGCGCCCGCATGAAGCGAGTCGGCGGCGACAGCGGCCACGTCGAGCACGAGGAGTTCGTCGAGGAGGTGATCATCGCGCCCTCGGAGCGTGTGGTCGTCGACCTGCTCTTCGACCGGGCCGGCGATCTGACGCTCGAGCACCGCACTCCCGGAAGGACCTATCCGCTGGCCCGGTTCCAGGTGAGCGAAGAGCGGGCCGAGCCGTCACTGGAAGCGGAGTTCGAGTCGCTGCGCACGAACGCCGATATGGTCGCCGAGCGGGAACGGATCGGCGCCTTCCTGGAGGCCGAGCCCGACAAGCGCCTCGCTCTGATTGCCGAGATGGACATGGGCGCTCCCGAAGGCGAGGGGCCGGTCGTCTATTCCTGTCCGATGCATCCCGCAGTGGTCGAGGAGGAGCCAGGCAAGTGCCCCGAGTGCGGGATGAAGCTTCTGGCGGTCGAGACGACCTACAAGTGCCCGATGCACCCGGAGGTCGTCAGCGGCGAGCCGGGGCATTGTCCGGAGTGCGGGATGAAGTTGCTGCCCGCGCAGCTGGTCGACCAGGCCGGGGCCGACGATCATGATCGTCATCACGGCGAGCACCATGATCACGATCATGAGGCCGGCGGCGGGATCGAGTGGGAGGACGACATGGTCGAGATCAACCGCTTGACGACCCCGGCCAACATGCGCTGGAAGCTGATCGATCGCGATACCGGCAAGGAGAACGCCGAGATCGATTGGCGCTTCCGCGTCGGCGAGCGGATCAAGATCCGGCTCCTCAACGAGATGGCCGGCGATCACCCGATGCACCACCCCTTCCACGTCCATGGCGCGGGGCGCTTGCTCGTCCTTGCCCGTGACGGGGAGGTCGAGCCCAATCTGGTCTGGAAGGACACGGTCCTAGTGCGGACCGGGCAGACCGTCGACATTCTGCTGGACGTCACCAATCCCGGCCTCTGGATGGCGCATTGTCACATCGCAGAGCATCACGAGAGCGGGATGATGTTCAGCTTCGAAGTGACCGACTAAAGGCCCGCTCCCGAGCGAGATCGGCCTGGGCCCGGAGAGTTCGCGGCAAGGGCGTGACCGAGTAAACACCAGTAAAGGTCCGGCCTCGGTCGCGCCGACATGACGGACGACGAGACACTCGATGACTCCGGTCCGCCCAGCACGCGCCTGTGGCGGGCCGGGCTGATCCTGGCGCTGGTCACAGCGGTCGCGTTCACGGTGGTGGCACCACCCGAGCGCTGCCCGACCGTTACCGCCGGACAGCTCCAACGCTCCGCCCAGGCCGCCGTCGATTGGTTCGTCCGCAATCAGGCGGCGGATGGCTCCTGGCTGTACCTGTACGACGCCGAGCACGACTCCACTCCGTCCGAGTACAACCGGGTTCGACACGCCGGGGTGACGATGGGCCTCTATCAGGCCGCGGCGGCGGGATTGCCGGGAGCGCTGCGCTCTGCCGACCGGGGTACCGAATGGGCGCTCGACAGGCTCATCGAGCGCGATGGCTGGGCCGCCTTCGCTTCGCCCGGACCGATCTCCACGGGCGCCAGCGCGCTCCTGGTTGCCGCCCTGGCCATTCGCCGGGACGCAACGGGCGAGCGGCGCTACGACGACGTGCTGGCCCGGCTCGGGCGGTTCCTGGTCGCTCAAACCGAGCCGTCGGGGGCGGTGCTTGCGTCATACGATCCGACCCGTGGGGCGCCGGTGCCCGGCGAGTACTCCAAGTACTACACCGGGGAGACCTATTGGGCCCTGGCGCGCCTGCATCGAATCTTCCCGGGCGACGGCTGGGGCGAGGCGGCGGACCGGGTGGGCGCCTACCTGGCGACCTCGCGCGACGACGCCGAGGACCACTGGCCGCCGATCCCGGATCACTGGGCTGCCTACGGCATGTCCGAGACCGCGACCTTCCCCGAACGTGGTCGCCCGCCGCTCACCCAAGACGAGCTGGACTACGCGCGTCGGCAAGCCGAGCTGTTCGGCGGCCAGGTGCGATGGATCAGCGAGCGTTTCGGGCCCTGGGGCGGGTTGGTGCGGGGCAGCGAAGTGCCACGTGGCGGCGCCTACGGAGTCATCGGCGAGGCCCTCACCGGGTGGTGGCTGACGGCGCAGCAGGAGCCCCGATTGGCTGACCTGCGAGGCCCGATCGCCGAACGTGCCACGTGCATCGCCGGCCTCGCTGTGAGGGCGCAGGCGGATCGCGAGGATGCCGCGAGGTTTGCCCGACCGCGGCGGGTTGAGGGGGCGTGGTTTCGCGATGGCGAGACGCGCATGGACGACCAGCAACACGCCTTGGCCGGCCTGCTGCGGACCATCCCGATCGTCGAGGCGAGCGAGGGCTCGGGGAGCGCGTCCGATGCCGGGGAAGACGCGCCATCGGCCTGGTTGTGGGTGATTACGCTGCTGGTGGCGCTCAACCCGGCCCGGGCCGCGTTCGGGATCCCTCGCGCCGGTCGGTCGCAGGAGACCGTTGTCGGGGTGGCGGCCATCGGCGGGTTGATCGGCGGGCTCGCTGTGTGCGCCGCCGCGGCGGCGGGAGGACCACTGCTCGACGCGCTCGATGTCAGCGAGCCCTCGTTCCGCGTCGCCGCCGGGATCGTGGCCGTGGTGGCCGGTGTCGCCGACCTGTTCCGCCGGCCACCCCCGCCCGAACCCGCGCTTGTTGGCTGGCGCGCCGTGCTCGTTCCAGTCGCGATTCCGATAGTGGCTCGCCCCATCCTGCTCGTGCTGGCGCTCGGTGCCGGCGCGGATCGAGGCATCCTCGTGGGCGCGGGGGGGATGGCGATCGCCGTCGCGTTGTTGACGGTGCTGGTTGCCGGGTGGTCGCCCGAGGGTGCTAGGGGGCGCGTCCTTCGGTGGGGGAGCCGCCTTCTGGCCACCGTACTCGTCGCCTGCGGGGTCGTCCTAGGCATCGACGGGGTCCTGGACGTATAGGGATGGATGGTCGCAACGGATCGGTGATGCGCCTTGTGCGAGGGAGCAGTCCGCCATCGTGAGCGCTCGACGCATGCGGGGGCATGCGCCATGATCCGAGTGTCACAGGAAGGAGGAGCGATGGCACCAATCGTGTCGAGCATCGAGATCGCCCGGCCGCCGGAGGCGGTCTTCGCGTACCTGATGGATCCCTCGCGCCAGGCGGAGTGGCAGGAGAGCCTCGTCAGTGCGCGCGCCGAGGGCCCCGGCCCTCCCACCGTGGGCTCGAAGCTCATCACGACCCGCAAGGTCGGTCGCGGCGAGCGGACGATGACCATGGAGCTGACGGAGATCAGCGAGCCGAGGAGCTGGGCCGCTCGCGGTATCGACGGTCCGATCAGAGCGATCGTGAACGGCGCCGTCGAGCCCCTCGACGACGGTGCACGATCGCGCGTGACGATCGAGCTCGACTTCGAGGGGCACGGGATCGGCAAGCTGCTCGTGCCGCTGGTAGTCCGCCGGCAGGCGCAACGGGAGCTGCCCAGGGACATGGGGAACCTGAAGCAGCGGCTCGAGGGCGGCGCTTAGCCTGGATCTGTCCGGCGGGTCCTCCTTGGGGCCCCAGCGTTCTGCTTTCACTCGGAAGCGGTAGTCCCGGCCGACGCGCGAAGATGACCGCGATGCTTCGCCCCGCCACGCCCGCCGACCGCCCCGACCTGATCGCGCTCGCGCTCGCCGAGGACGCAGCCTGGTCCGACGAGCCCGCGGTGTCCGCAGAAGAGGCCGGCGAGTTCGTCGATTCCTATGGGCCGGGCGTGATCTTCGAACGCGACGGTCGCGTGGCCGGCTATGCCGCGATCGGCGAGGGCGGCGAGACGATCCTGCTCGCAGACCCCGGCGACCCCGTGCCCGCGCTGGAGGCGCTGGTCCCGTGGCTCGGCGAGCGCGGCCATCACCAGGTCGACGCGTACGCGGACGACCTGCGACGGATCGCGTGGCTCGAGGCGCACGGCTTCACGCACCGGCGCTCCTTCTTCGACCTCAAACGCGGCATCGACCAGCCGCTCGCGCCCGTCGCCTGGCCGCCCGCGGTCGCGGTCGCGCGCTACCGGCCCGGCGTGGACGACGATGCCGTCCACGCGCTGGTCTACGTCGACGCTGCATGGGGCGAGGTGCCCGGGCACACCCAGCAGTCGCTGGAGGCATGGCGATCGATGCTCACGCCCGAGTACCGCGGCTGGGTCGCGCGCCGCGACGGGCGCCCCGTGGGGTGGGTCGTCGGCCGCGTGTTCAACGACGGGCGGGGATGGATTCAGCAGCTCGCCGTCGCTCGCTCCGCGCGCGGCCTCGGTCTGGGGCGTGCGCTGCTGCTGCACTCGCTCGCCGAGCTTCGCTCGCTAGGTGCGACCTCCTTCGCCCTCGGGGTGCAGGCCGCGAACGAAAACGCCATCGGTCTGTACCGCGACATTGGATTCGAGGTCGCGCGCGAATGGCGCGTCTACGCGAGACCGACGGCCTGAAGCGACGCAGGGCCGCTTAGTCCGAACGCGTCATCGCTTCCCGCTGGGTGTTGCTTCATCGGCCACTGCCCTTTCGCTCTTTTAGGCTGGCGCAGCGAGACCGCCGCACCGGAGGGAGGGGGCGGCATCCTGCTGGATCCGGGCTGCCACCTGGTGGACCAGGCAGTCGTCCTCTTCGACGAGGTCAAAGGGGAGCGAGTCGATCGCCAGCGAGAGGGGTGACTGGCCGCGCTTCTGTTCGCAGCTCGAACGGGCTCTGCGCCAGGCGGTCTCCGCTGATTTCACACATCGCCGGGAGTCGCTACCAATCTTGGCGCGACTTCCGAAGCCGAGAGCTTCCTCTTTTCCACCGACCATCTGGCGGCGCTAACCGCGACTGCCGTGGTCTGCGGGACCCTGCCTCTCGCCGCGCGAACGTACCCTGGCGCGTGGACCCGGCTGGTGTCGCGCGGGCTCGCCGTCCTGTTGATGGCATGGGTCGTGGCCTACTACCTGGTGGTCGGGCTCCGGGGGCAGTTCGAGCCCGACTCCGACCTTCCCCTGCACCTCACGGACATCGTCACTATCACGGCCGCGCTCGCGCTGTGGAGCCGCTCGCCGCTGCTCTTCGAGCTGACCTACTTCTGGGGCCTTACGGCCGCGCTGCTGGCCGTGCTCACCCCCGGCCTCGACCCCGACGAGGGCTTTCCGAGCTTCTTCTTCTGGCACTACTTCGTCACGCACTCGGGCGTGGTCCTAGCCGCGCTCTTCCTCGCCTTCGGGCTCGGGATGACGGCGCGCAGCGGCGCAGTACGGCGCGTCTTCCTGGCTACTTCGGTGTGCGCGGTCGTTGCCACCGCTGGGAACCTCTTCACCGGCGGCAACTACATGTTCCTCCGGGAGCGACCGGAAACGGCGAGCATCCTCGACTACATGGGCCCTTGGCCGTGGTACATCCTCAGCGGCGCTTTGCTCGGCCTGACGCTGTTCGCGCTTCTCGACCGTCCCTTTCGGGCCCGTCGTGAGCGCGCGTTGATCCCTTCCGTGTAGGTGGGCGGACTTGGTCCTCCTCCATCAGTCTCTCGTCGTCGAGTTGCCCGGGTCCCAGGCGAGCCGGGCGAACGCCGGCGGGTTGGGGTGCGGTGACGGCGGGCGCCGGTGGCCGGTCATCAGCAGCTGAACGGTGTGCACACCCGCCTCGGCGTAGAAGCGAAGGTCCTCGGCCATCGTGTCGGTCAGGTCCGGCACCCCGTCGGCGAAGAGGATCCCGTCGAACCAGTACTCGAAGACCCTCGGCGGCGGGGTCTCGGTGGCGCCGAAGTGCTCGATCTGGGCGAGCAGGAGGTCGCGGTGGCGCCGATTCCGGCGACAGCTCGGGTCGGCGAGGGAGTGCTCGTAGCAGCGCTCGCGGGGGGCGAACAGAAGACAGACGTTGCTTCGCGGGGGGACCGCCCGTGGCACCTCCTCGGTGTCGTGGTAGGCGAGGTAGGCGACCTGGACCCCCGGATGCTCGTGCTCCGCCACCTCCGCGACGGCGTTCGCGGTCCGCAGCGCCGCCTCGGAGGCCTCGTTACCGCCCGGAGCACCGGCCCCCAGGTCCGCCCCCCAGAGGTGAAGGACGTCGGCCTCGGGGTGCGCGCGCACGTGCTTCGCGAGGATCTGCCGGGCACCCTCGCTCGGCGGTTCCCCGGCGGCGAGCGCGCTCAGCTCTTCCGCCGGCAGGAGCTCGGGCAGGAGGTGCCCGCCGTGCTCGATCGTCATCCCTCGCTCGTGGGTCAGCTCGAGGGCTCGCCCGCGGCGCTCGCGCCAGGCCGCCTCCGGCGCCGCGCCGATCGGCTGGCGCCGCGTGCTGACGTGGACGAACAGCGAGTTCAGGCTGTTGCGCGCCGCCCAGACGATCCAGCTCTCGGCGTCGTCGAGGGGCGCCCGCTCGCCAAGCACCAGGCAGCGGCCCGGCAGGGTGGGCGCGGCCTCGACCAGTTCTTCGAGTCGCGCGCGCTCCGCCCGGCCGCGCACCTGCCCCGGCCACGGCCAGGAAAGACCGAGCTCCTCGAGCGTTCGGTAGACGCCGAACAGGAGCCCGCGCGGCGAGTCGCCGTGAAGCTCGACCGACGCCGGCCGGGCGCTGCGCCGGAAGCCGTCGCGCCTCCCACCCCCGTGGGAGAGCACGATCTGGAGCCCGTCCTCACCGGGAGGGCCGAGGGCTCCCTCGAGCTCCGCCGAGGCCAGCGCCACTTCCGGGTCTGACGCGGCCGCGGAGAGGCGCCAGCCGCGCGAGGGGTCGATGTCAATCGCCATCGACCCCGCCTAAGCGCCCCGGCCGGCCGCGCTGAAGCTGCTCAGAATCGTCGACGGGAAGGCGCCCGGGTCGGGCTCCGAGCGCAACTCCAGCCGGGTGACCCACTTGACCCACTGGAAGCCGCGCCGCCCGGGGGCTACCAGGCGCGCCGGCGCCCCGTGTCCGTGTGATAGCGGCTCGCCCCCGACCCTGGTCGCGAGCAGCATCTCGCGGGCGTCCGGCAGCGAGAAGCTCCATCGATACCCGGTGACCGAGACGACCCGCACGTGTCGTGCGTCGGCATGCGCCCCGGCGCGGACAACCAGCCGGCCAAGCCTGACTCCGCGCCAGCACTGCTCCGAGTAGAAGCCCCCGGTGCAGTCGAGCGTCGCGACGAGCTCGTCCCGGCCGTCGAGCTCTTCGAGCGGCAACGAGAGAGGGCGCGCGACCTCGCCCTCCACCGCCAGTCGGTAGGAGCGGGGGTCGAGCTGCTTGGGATCGTCGGCGACCCATGAGGTGGTCGGGAACGCGTTGCCGGCGAAAGAGTCGGCCTCATACGAGCCGGTGAAGCGACGGTCCGCGCTGGGCAGTCCAAGCGCGGCAGACAGCGGGCGTTGCACCCTCCAGGCGATCAAGCCCCCAAGGCCGATGGCGGCGGCCTCGAGCAGCTGGCGCCGGCTGGCGATGTCGCGGCGCCGCGGACGCTTGGCCCGGAACCCGAGGTGGACGGCTACGGCGAGCGTGAGCAGCACCCCGAGGAGCGTGTGCCAGACGATCAGGGTGTAGCCGGCGAGATCGACGCGGCCGAACGTGCTCCACACCCAGCCCGAGAGCAGGGTCAGCGCAACCAGCACGAGCACCAGCAACCCCGCGCTCACACCCCTGTCCCAGCTGCTCGGAGTGAGCACCCGCCTGCCGACGCGTCGCAACTTCCAACCGAGGAGGAGCGCCAGCGCACCGCCGGAAATGCCGTGGGCGGCGAACACCCAGGCGCTTCCCTCGCCGCCGGCGAACCACGTGAGCAGCCCGGTAGCGAACAGCAACGAGACCAGAAGCGCCAGGCTCCAGTCAGTGCCGCGCGGGGTCACTGTGGTGCGATTTTAGGCGGGATGGCTCGCGATCAATTCGGGCGGCTGGCGTGACTCCTCCCGCGTAAACGCAGAACGCCACCTACTCGACTTACCGGAGACGCACCGAAGCAGGCGTGGCCGGGGCCATGGATTGCTGCTGCTTCGCATGGAAAGCAGCGCTCCGCCGAGAGATACTGCGCGGGCGATGTCAGAGGAGAACCTCAATGCCGTCCGCGATGCAGCTTTGGCCTTCAACCGT
>JBKOYL010000100.1:0-8798 GCA_046725395.1 Actinomycetota bacterium
CACCAGGGAGGTCACGGCGATCGCGGCGGTCACCAGTCCCGCGCCGATCCAGAAGGCGAGCTGGAAGCCGTCGGTGAGCGCGGCGTCCGGGGAGCTGCCGCCGGCGAGCAGGTTGTCCGTGCGGGTCGCCGACAGCGTCGCGAGCACCGCGAGACCCAGCGCACCGCCGACCTGCAGGGATGTGTTGACCAGCCCGGAGGCGAGGCCCGAGTCCTCCTGGGTGGCACTCGACATCGCTAGGCCCATCAGGGACGGGAAAGAGAGGCCCGCGCCAACGCCCAGCAGGAGCATCGGAGCCAGCAGGTCAGCGAGATAGCTCGAGTGCACCGGGGTGTTCGCGAACAGCACCAGCCCGGCCACGATCAGCACCTGACCGACCAGCAGCGTCGGCTTGGCGCCGAAGCGCATCACCAGCCGCTCCGAGAAGCCCACGGAGAGGATCCCTATCGCGAGGGCGACCGGCAGGAACGCGAGCCCGATCTCCAGCGGGTCGTAGCCGAGCACCCGCTCCATGTACAGGCTGCCGAGGAAGAACATCCCGAACATCCCCGCGACGAACAGCGCCTGGATCGCGTTGGCGCCCGAGACGTTCCGGTTGCGGAAGATGCGCAGCGGCACGAGTGGAGTGCGCGCCGTCGCCTCGCGGGCGATGAAGGCAGCCATCAGAGCGAGGGAAGCCGCGCCGAGACCCAGGGTCAGGGGAGCGCCCCAGCCATCGTCGGCCGCCGGCTTGACGATCGTGTACACGCCCAGCATCAGGGCCGAGGTGATCAGGACGGCGCCGAGGGCGTCCGCGCCCTGCCGCAGGCCGATTCCCTCGTCGCGCTCGACCACGCGCGTGGCCGCGACGGCGGTGACGGCTCCGATGGGCAGGTTGACGAAGAAGATCCAGTGCCAGCTCAGTGCCTGCGTCAGCACGCCTCCGAGCAACAACCCGATCGAGGCGCCGGCGGCGGCCACGAAGCTGTACACGCCGATCGCCTTGGCCTGCTCCCGGGGCTCCGGGAACATCGTCACGATCATGCCCAGGATCACCGCGGAGGTGGTCGCTCCACCGACGCCCTGGAGGAAGCGCGCGCCCACCAGCATCTCCTGCGTCTGGGCGAGCCCGCACAGCGCCGAGGCGGCGGTGAACAGGGCGAGGCCGGCCATGAAGATGGTCTTACGGCCGATCAGGTCGCCGAGTCGCCCAGCGAGCAGGAGGAGCCCGCCGAAGGTGATGAGGTAGGCGTTGACGACCCACGCGAGGGTCGACTGCGAGAAGCCGAGATCGTCCTTGATCGAGGGCAGGGCGACGTTCACGATCGTCTGGTCGAGGACGATCATCAGCATTCCCACGCAAAGGACCACGAGGGCGATCCAGCGATTGCGGTCCGACGGCGGGCTGGCTATGCTGGAGTTGGTCGATTGCACCAGGATTATCACTATATCAATGACTATCCTTATGTCAATGATTTTGTGTGATCGACATCGGGTTGAGAGATGACGACGGCCGCCGCAACCGGGTCGATGAACCTGCTCACGCGTTTGAGCCGTGACGTCTACCGCCGGGCCACGGAGGACGTGATCGGCATCCGCCTCAAGCAGTTCATCGCCCTCGACTACCTACGCGAGCAGGGCGGGACGACCCAGCAGCAGCTCGGGGAGACGCTCCACCTGGACAAGAACAACTGCGTGATCCTCCTCAACGACCTGGAGCAGGATGGGTTCATCGAGCGTAAGCGCGATCCCATCGACCGGCGCCGCCACCTCGTCGGAATGACTCCGGCCGGCCGGAAGGCCCTGGAGCGCGCCGAAGTGAAGCTCGAGACCCTCGAGGACCAAGTGATCGGCAGCCTCAGCGACGACGAGCGCGCCACCCTGCGCGACTTGCTGGCGAAGGCGCTCGGCTGCGTGCAGTCAGCCCAGGCCGCGGCTTAGAGCGCGGCCAGGATCGCGTCCAGGTCCGCGACGATGTCGCCGTCCATGCGGACTGTCGCGTCCTGGTCGAAGGGGGTCGGCCCTTTCGTGATCACCGCGATTCGCCCACCCCGGCCCAGCGTCAACGAGGGAAGGCCGGCGACCGGATAGACCTCGAGCGACGAGCCGACGCAGAGCATCAGGTCGGCGCGGGCGGCAAGCTCCTCCGCCACGGCCATCGCCCGCTCGGGCAGGAGCTCGCCGAACAGGACGACGTCAGGCTTCACCGGGCCGTCGCAGCCCGCGCAGCGAGCCGCCCCGTCCTCGGCGAAGAGGCCCTCGACATCGGCGAGCGGGAATTCCGCGCCGCAGCTCTGGCAACTCGAGGTGCGGATCGAGCCATGAACCTCAACCACCCGCTTCGAGCCGGCCTTGTGATGAAGCGTGTCGATGTTCTGGGTGATGACGGCCTCGAGGAGGCCACGGTTCTCGAGCTCCGCCAATGCCCGATGCGCCGGGTTCGGCTCCTTGTCTCCCAGCATCTGGAAGCGAGGGCGATAGAAGCTCCAGAACTTGGCGGGGTCGCGACGGAACGCGTCGATGTGCGCGACCTCCATGGGGTCGACCTTCTCCCAGAGTCCCTCTCCCGGGGTCCTGAAGTCGGGGATCCCGCTGGGCACGGAGATCCCGGCGCCGGTCAGGGCGACGGTGCAGGAGGACTCGCGGATGAGCTCCGCGAGTCGCTGCGCCTCGTCGGTGGCTACTTGCCCTGCCACTTGGGAGCTCGCTTCTCGAGGAATGCGGAGATGCCCTCCCTGCCGTCCTCCGACAGGAACGCGGCCGCGAAGCCCTGCTTCTCGGCCTCGATCCCCTCGTCGAGGTCGCCCTTGTAGGACGCCTTCTTGATCTGCTCGACCGCGAGCGGGGCCTGATCGGCCAGCTTCCGCGCCCACGAAACGGCGGTGTCGAACAGCTCCTCGTCCGGGACCAGGTCGTCGGCGAGACCATGGAACCTCGCCTCGGGCCCGAGCACCGCGTCGCCGGTCAGGTTCATCTCCAGGGCCTTGGACGGTCCGACGAGGCGGGGCAGCCGCTGAGTGCCCCCGAAGCCGGGGATGATCCCGAGGTTGATCTCCGGCTGGCCGAAGACCGCGGACTGGGCCGCGACCCGGAAGTCGCAGGCCATCGCCAGCTCGCAGCCGCCGCCGAAGGCGATCGCGTTCACGGCGGCAACGGTCGACTTGCTGTTCTGGCCCAGCTCGCGGAGCAGGGAGTGCCCCGTATTGATCAGGTCCGCGCCGGCGGCCTCGTCCATCGAGGTGAACGCCTTGATGTCGGCGCCGGCCGAGAAGACCACCGGCAGCGAGGAGTAGACGACCATCGCCTTGACCTCATCGTCCCCCTTGACCTGCTCCCAGACCTTGCCGAGGTCCTGGATCACCTGAGGTGAGATCGCGTTCATCGGCGGATTGCCAAGCCAGGCGATCGCCACGTCGCCGCGCTTCTCGAGCTTGACCGTTCCCTCCCCCTCGACCCGCGGATAGGCGTAGAAGCCCTGGCCGGACTTCAGACCCAGGCGGCCCTGAGCCACCAGGCGCTTCACCGTCCGCGGCGGCGCGAAGCGCTTGCCGTGGCTCTCGGCGTATTTCTCGAGCTTCTCGAGCATCACATCGAGGCCCTCGAGGTCGGCCTTCCAGAACGGCGGGAAGAGCCCCCGGCGCGGATCGAGCCCGGCGCCGGCCATCATCCCGAGATCGATCTCGCGGACGGTGGACACGCCCTCCTCGAGCAGCTTGCATGCCTCGACCAGCGACTTGAGCATGAACAGGTCGGCCAGCTCCTCGGCATCGGGGTCGGCGTCGCCGGCGATCTGCGGCTCGCCGTCCTTGTAGAAGCCGTCGCCTCCCGACTTTGCCCCGAGGTGCCCCTCGGAGACCAGCTTCTGCATCCCCTTGTGGACGTAGAAGCTCTCGCCGTATGACTCGTGCAGGTACTCGGCGACGTGCAGCACGGTGTCCAGGCCCAGCATGTCGATCAGGAAGAACGGCCCCATCGGCGACACGTTCGATGCCGCAACTCCCTCGTCGATCTTCTTGATCGAGAGTCCCTTCTGCTCCTGCTGGCGCCAGACCTCGCCGGCGGCGGAGTTGAGGATGCGGTTGACGACGAAGCCCGGGACCTCCTTGCAGGTGATCGGCTGCTTGCGGATCTTCTGGGCGAAGTTGAAGGCGGCGGTGACCGTCTCGCGGGAGGTGTCCTCGCCGCTGATGATCTCGACCAGCGGCATCACCGAGGCCGGGTAGAAGAAGTGGAAGCCGATCACCTTGCCGGGGCGGAGCGTCTCGCGGCCCATTTCGGTGATCGAGAGCGACGAGGTGTTGGAGGCGAGGATCGCGTGGCCCGGCGTGACCTCGTCGAGCTCTCCGTAAACGGCCTTCTTGATCTCCATCTTCTCGGGGACGGCCTCGACCACGAAGTCGACGTCGCCGAACTCCTCGTACGTCGTAGTCCCGGTGATCCGCCCCATCACCTCGTCGAGGCGGGCGTCGGCATGTTCCTGGGTCATCTTCTCCTTGGAGACGAGCTTGTCGAGCTGGGCCTTGGTGACCTCGCGCGACTTCTCGAGCGCGTGGTCGACGAACTTCTGCTCGACGTCCTTGACCACGACGGGGATGTCGGCATTGGCGATGACCTGGGCGATCTCGCCGCCCATCGTGCCGCCGCCCAGCACGGCGGCCTTGAAGACGAACATTTGAGAGAGGTTCCTCCGAAGGTCGGTTGGCCGGGGCAGGGTATTAGCCTCGCGGATATGCCGCCTCGCCAACCAGACGAGTCCGACCGCCCCCAGGTCCGCCGCGCGACGCCCGGCGACGCGCCCCAGGTGGCCCGGCTGCTGCACGACTTCCAGGTCGAGTTCGACGAGCCGTCCCCCGGCGTGGAGACCCTGGAGGAGCGCTACGGGGAGCTGATCCGCAACCGGGACATGATCGTCCTGCTGATCGGCGACGGGCCCGACGGCTTCGCGCAGCTCCGCTTCCGCCCCTGGGTCTACTCGGCCGGACTGGTCTCCTACCTCGAGGAGCTCTACGTGGTGCCCGAACTGCGCGGCAACGGACTCGGCAGGGCGCTACTGGAAGCGGCGATGGAGACCGCCCGCGCGGAGGGGGCGGAGCAGATGGAGCTCGGCACCAGCGAGGACGACAAGGCCGCGCGCGCCCTGTACGAGAGCGTCGGGTTCATCAACCGCGAGGGGGGCCCCGACGGGCCCGTGATGTTCTTCTATGAGCGCGAGCTCTGATCCGGGGCTCTTCCGCCGCCTGGTCGACTTCGAGCACGATCTCGAGCGGCTCTCCTCCGAGCAGGTGGACCAATACGACTGGGGACGCTTGATCGTCAACCCCCACACACCTGCGATCTGGCGGGACAACTTTCTGGAGGTGGCGGACCCCGGGGTCGACGCGGACGAGCTAGCGGCGCTCGCCGATGAGCTCCTCGGCGGACGCGGCCTCGCCCATCGCTACGTCGTGCCCAGAGATCCCGCCCGCGGGGAGGGGCTCGAGCCGCGTTTCCGGGAGCTCGGCTGGGAGGTCGATCGCAGCCTCTACATGGTGTTGCGCCGTGCGCGCGATCGCGACGGATCACCCGCCGTCGAGGTCTCCCGCGGCGAGGTCGAAGGGGTCCGGCGCGCCGTTGCGGAGGCCGATCCCGATTTCACGCCCGAGGCAGTCGATCAGAGTGAGATCCGCGATGCCCGGTTCGATCCGATCGCCAACGGTCGCTGGTTCGCGGCGCCCGCGACGGGGGAGCCGGGCTCCTGCTGCGTGCTCTATGAGCAAGGCGGAATCGGCCAGGTCGAAACGGTCGTGACGATTCCCGATCGCAGGGGCCGTGGCCTAGCGACGGCCGTCGTGCTCGCCGCGGTCGAGGCTTCCAAGCAAGCCGGGCACGAGCTCACGTTTATCGTCGCCGACGCCGAGGACTGGCCGTGGAAGCTCTACGAGCGGCTCGGCTTCGACCGCATCGGCGAGAGCTGCGCGTTCCTGCGAAAGCCGGATCAGCCCGAAACCGCCGGCCGACCGCCATAGATCTCGCCCTTGATCAGGGCGACCGAGCGGATCACCGAGTCGAGGAAGGGCTCAACCTCAACCTTAAGTCGCTTGTACTCCCGCCGCCCGGCGGCGGTGATCGTGTAGATCCGGCGGGTACGGCGGTCGGGAAGCTCCCAGCGACCCTCGACCAGGCCTCGACCCTCCATCTCGCGCAGCAGCGGGTACATCGTGTTCGGGTTCACCGAGATCGTGCCCTGCGTGATCGCCTCGATCGACTCGATCAGCCTGTTGCCATAGGTGGGCTCGCGCCCGAGCAGGTGCAGCACAAGCAGGGGAAAGACGTCGCGCCTGCGGATGTCACCACCGAAGGCATCGGACGGCCGGCCCCCTCGATGCTCTGCGTGCGCCATGTCGACCGAGTCTACGGACCTACTTAGTCGTAACAGGGATGCAGAGCTCAGCTGCTACGGCAGCGCCCGGGTGGCGCTGGGCTCCAGTCCGCGAGCCTGCCCGACGGCGCGCTCGAGCCGTTCGCCCAGCGCCAGCATATGCTCCGCCAGCTCGGGCGGCTCATGCACCTCGAAGTCGACGCCGAGCATCGCGATCCGCACCGCCAGCCAGCCGAGGTCGTCGTCGCCGGTGCGGAACTCGCAGCTGCCGGCGTCGATCGGCTCGATCGACCCCCAATGGCACCCGGGTCGCGCGGTCATCTCCTCCGCAGGAGCGTGCAGCGTCACCCGGGCCTCGTAGCGGTTCGGTGCCCCGGCGATGTTCTGCTCGACGAACGCCGCCGCATCCTCGGCAGGAAGCTCGCGCTGGACGAAGCGCACCCCAGCCGAGGCCGGTCGCGAGAGGCGGTCGACCCGGAAGGTGCGCCAGTCCTCCCGGCGGCGGTCCCAGGCGACCACGTACCAGCGGCGCCCGAAGTTGACCAGCGAGTGCGGCTCGACCTCGCGGCGGCTCTCGGTGCCATCGCGGCTCCGGTAGGCAAAGCGCAGGCACTCATGGTCGCGACAGGCGGCGGCGATCACCGTCAGATCCTGCGGGTCGACGGTTGGGCCGCCGGCGGGAGGCGCGACCGTCGCCGATCCGAGCGCCGCGACCCGGCGGCGCAGGTGCACCGGCAGCACCTGCTCGAGCTTGACCAGCGCGCGCACCGCCGTCTCCTCGATCCCGGTCACGGACGATCGCGCGGCGGTGCGCAGCCCGACCGCGATCGCGATCGCCTCGTCGTCGTCGAGCAACAGCGGCGGCATCGCCGCTCCGGCCCGAAGCCGGTAGCCGCCGGCCGGGCCGGTGAGCGACTCGACCGGGTAGCCGAGATTGCGCAGCCGCTCGACGTCGCGGCGGATCGTCCGGCCGGACACCGCCAGCCGCTCGGCGAGCTCGCCGCCGGGCCAGTCGCGACGCGCCTGGAGCAGCGAGAGGAGCTCCAGCAGCCGGCTCGAGGTCTCGGTCATGACGATGGAATCGTCCCGGACATTGAGGACACATCCTGACCTAAACGCTGGATAGGTTTCGCAGACCTGTCAGCGACCAGGAAGGAAGCGAGAGATGCCCGAGCGCAACGGATACATCCCCGGAGTCCCCTGCTGGGTCGACACGAGCCAGCCCGATCCCGAGGCGGCGGTCGCCTTCTACCGCGACCTCTTCGGCTGGGAGTTCGAGGACGTCATGCCGGAGGGGTCAGAGGCCAACTACTTCATCGCCCGGATCCGAGGGCGCGACGTTGCCGCCGTCGGCTCGATTCCCGAGGGGGCGCCGCAAGAGGCGATGTGGAACACCTACGTCTGGGTCGAGAGTGCCGACGACACGGCGTCCACGGTTCGCGACGCGGGCGGCAATGTGGTGATGGAGCCGTTCGACGTCATGGACGCCGGCCGGATGGCCGTGTTCACCGATCCCGAGGGCGCGGTTTTCTGCGTCTGGCAAGCGAAGGAGAACAAGGGCTTGGGGATCGTCAACGAGCACGGCAGCCTCAACTTCAACACCCTCAACACTGGGGACTCCGAAGCGGCCAAGCGCTTTTACGGCGCAGTGTTCGGCTGGGGGGTTCTCGAGCTCCCCGGCGGCGCCGAGATGTGGACGTTGCCCGGCTATGCCGACCACCTCGAGCGCGACTACAACTCGGATATCCGCAAGCTGACGGAGGAGGCCGGCGGCCCGAAGGGATTCGAGGACGTCGTCGCCGCACTCATGCCGATCGCGGACGGCCAGCCGGACGCCCGCCCGCACTGGAGCGTGACCTTCGCGGTCGACAACGCGGACACCGTCGCCGAGAAGGCCGCCGCGCTAGGCGGCAAGGTGATCGTCCCGCCGATGGACGCACCCTGGGTCCGGATGACCGTGATCGCCGACCCGCAGGGCGCGACGTTCATCGCGAGCAAGTACGTCCCGGAGAACCGCGATCTGGCGATGGACAGAGGGACAACGGCGAGCACCTCGTAGGACACCTAGAACAGGCTCGAGATGCCCCGGTAGGCAGCGCTGCCCAGAACGAGCTCCAGGATCACGCCAACCACACCGAGGATCAGCCCGAGCCCGACCAGCACGGCGTCGTCGAGCAGCACGCCGACACTGATCACCACCACGCCGAGCGACGGGAGGGTGTCGAGTCCGGTAAACGGCGGGGCGACGAAGGCGGCGAGACTGAGGGCGAACACGACGACCCCGAAGGCGACCGTGCTCGGTCGGTGGGTGAGCAGGAAACTGAGGCGGGGGCGAGAGTGGCTCTCCAGCCAGTGGATGCGCCTCAGCAGGGTCTCTCGGAACCGCTTCTGTGTCGCCGGTCCGAGTTCGCGCTGCCGCAAACGCTCCGGCAGCCAAACCGTGCGTCGGCCGACGATCAGC
>JBKOYL010000052.1:0-8093 GCA_046725395.1 Actinomycetota bacterium
CGCCGAGCCGGGCGAGCCGAGGATGCGAGCGGGGCTCGAGGCATTCTTCGGTTTCGTCGAGGAGCGACGCGGCGCCTGGCGGATCATGTTCCGGAACGCGGGGGATCCCGAGGTCGCGGTGCGACTCGACCGGCTGCGCGACGAGGTCGCCGCCGCGATCGTCCAGCTGATGAGCGAGGAGGCCGAGCGGCGGGGCCTCGCCTTTCCCAAGCTCCCGCAGTTCGTCGAGATGGTCGCCCAGCAGATGGTCGGGGCGATGCAGTCGCTGGCCGACTGGTGGGACCTCCACCGTGACGTCCCGCGGGAGGAGGTCCTCCAGGTAGCGATGGACTTCGCCTGGATTGGACAGGAGCGGCTCAGCCGCGGCGTACGCTGGGCCGCGGCCTGAGCATCGACCACATCAGCCCGAGACCCTCCGTCGGGCTCGCGCGTAAGCGCGCAGCGCTGCCGGGAGCTTGGCGAGCAGCCAGAAGGGCCGATACAGATAGGCGAGGGCCAGTCCCGAGGCCCCGAGCCGTGCGAGTCGCGGATGCGTGAATCGCAGAGCGGATCTCGTCGGGATCAGCGCCCGCACAAGAAGGCGCACTCTCGGCCCGAGGCCGCCTGTGGCCCTCAGCCTCACGAGGCCGTCGGCGACCGCCGGCGGAGCTCCCCCGGCGTGGAGCGCTGAGCGCACGTCGACCGTGCCTTTCAAGCCGAGCCGGTCGATCAGCTCGAACCCGAGCGGTCGTACCACCAGGCCGGCGGCGAAGCGGGGCAACGCATCGAGCCGCATCGCCAGGTCCCGTGCGGCTCGCCAGGTGTCATCCGAGAGGCGCTCGAGTGCCCGGTCCAGGTCCGTAAGCGGTTGCGTGAAGGAGCCGTGGAATGTCCCCGCGTGCAGGGCCAGCAGCAGGGCCCGTGCCGGCTCGCTTGGGACCTCGACCTCGTGTCCGGATACCAGCATCCGTTCGGCGTCCTGAGCGATGACCGTCCAAAAAACCTCGTCGGAGGCCCCGATTCCATCGAACCTCCAATGCAGGTCGATCGAGAGACCGACGGGAAACTGGGTGCTCGCGACATCGGATGGCCGCTGGAGCCTGAGCGGGACGGCATGCGCCCCTTCGACGGTGTCCCGGACCTCGACGTAGTTCCGGTAGCCGATGTCCTCGAGCGTCCGCAGTGCCCGCCGAAACTCGTCGGGCGCAACGAGGAGATCGACATCGCTGTACATGCGAGGAGCATGGCCCTGGTACAGCCATTGAGCCGTCACCGGACCCTTGAGGAGGATCGCTCGGATGCCCTCGGCGCGCAGCGCCTCTATGGACTCGGATGCCGCCGCGTCGAGCAGCAAAGTCCAGGCGACACCACCGATTCCTGGCTTCCCTGCGACCCTGCGAGCCACGTTCGCGAAGCCTAGCCGTGATCGGCCGGCGAGGGTCGTGGCCTCAGTAGAACCAGCTGACCACGGTGAACCGCTCGCCGCGGGTGATCGGAGTCACCTCGTGGAGCATCTCGCTCGGGAAGCCGATCAGCGCACCGGCTTCGCCGGTCACCGGCAGCCCGACGTTGCGATCGTCGCCGGAGTCGAGCAAGCCGAAGAGCGTGAGCGCTCCTCCCTCGTAGGTGTCCCGACGAACCTCGCTCGTCTCGTCATTGAGGAAGATCACCGTCGAGACTTCGCGTTGCTGCGCGAACTCGGCCCCCTTCCTGTCGCTGCCGCGATCCTGGTGGGCGGCGAAGAAGTCTCCCTCGCGGTAGCGCAGGAACTGTGGCGGCTGAACGCCGCTCACCTCGATGCCGAAGAGCTCAGCGACCTCGTTGCGGAGCGCCATCAAACGCTCGCTGACCAGCGAGGACGTTTCCTCTGAGACCTCTGCCCAGTTCGTCCTCCGGCTCTGCTGATCCACCGCGTAGCTCCGATCCGCCCCCCGGACGGTTGCCGCAACCTCGCCGGCGGTCGCCATCTCCTGCCGGATCTCCGCGCACAGGTCACGCTCCAGAAAGGTCGGCACGGCCAGCAGGCCGAACGAACCGAAGAAGCTGACGGGCGGCACGGGCCTAGGCTACCGCCGCCTCGATCTGGTCGAGAGTGCGGGGGAGCGTGGAAAGTCCTGGCGCCAGGACCACGCGGAAAACCGGGACCTCTGAGGCGAGCTTCAGATAATGCTCCATCATCCGCCGCCTTCGGCGCTCGTCTTTCAGGCCGAAGGAATATGCATGCGCGAGCAGAGCGGGAAAGGCCTCGGACCTGCCCAGCCGACGAATCCCGGTTCCTTCGTCTCGGCGCTTCAGCACGCAGATCGCGGCCAGAGGCCAGCTGGCGGGCGGATCTTGGACTTCGAGCGGACCGGCGTCCTCGCCGTAGTAGGCGGCGGAGGCGGGTCGCAATCTAAGCGCGAACGGCAGCGGGATCAGCTCGGGGCCGCGGGGGCCGGACCCAAGCGCCACCGCGTCGTCGGCACAGGGGAGATGTCCCCGCCGGGTGAGCGAGTAGGCCACGGTTGACTTGCCGGTGCCGGATTCGGCACAGAACGCCACCGCGCCGGCCTCGAACGCCACCGCGCTCGCGTGCAGCACCTCCTGCCCCAGGGCCTGGAGCGCGAGGGGCAGCACGAGCCGGCGATGAGCGTCGTGGATCCTCTCGATCGCCACGTCCTCGCGCGCGACGGCCTCCACCCCGCTTGGACCGAAGGTGAATGTCGCCACTCCCGGCAGATGCAGCCAACGCTCTTCGGCGTGGCCGTAGCCGACCCGGCGGCCCTGTACGTCCAGCCAGACCTCCGTCCCGCTCCCATTCGAGAGCGGGACGGGGTCTGCAGATCGGCTTATCCGCAGCCTTAGTAGGCCGTGGCTACGTTCCAGGAGGCTTGGTTGCAAGCTCACCTGGCTCGGGGGTATCGGTGCTGAGCTTCGCACCACCCTGCTTCAGGACCTGCCCGACTTCGCCGACGTAGGTCAGCTTCATCGGCTCCCAGCTACTGGAGGCACTTCTCCCCTCGTCCATACGTGTTCACCTCCTCCTCAAATTCGCGGTCTGACCCAAGATTCGAAATTCAGCACGTTCCAAATCCGGTTGGCCAGACGCACGTCATTGCTATTGAAGGCACGCCGTGCGAACTCGTCAAGGCGGCCCTTGTCCACGACGCCCAGCTCGCCAAGGCCCTGGGCTCCGCCGATCCTATCCCATACCCGGCTGCCCTGTCCAAGCATCACTGCGGTGAAGTATCGCGAGGCGATCACCTTCTTCTGGCGATCGAGGCCGAGCCCGCTGAACCTGTTGGCGAGCGTCTCGCGCACAAGCGCCTTGGCGCGCTCTCCCCGGTTGAGCAGATCGGGGGGCACCCGGTAGAGGAGATCGACGAGGTCGGGGTCCCAGTAGGGCATCAGCACCCGCATGTCCATGCTGCGACCGTTCTCGAAGACCTCCTCCATCTCCATCGAGACGATCGCGTGGTCCAGGCTGATGCGGCCCTGCTGCAGGTAGAAGCTGCCTGAGCGGTCCCACTCGAGCGCGTCCAACCCCCGCTCGGCACGACTGAGTATCTGCTCCAGAACCTCAGGGTCTGGGGCCACCCAGTCCGGCATCGTCTTGCGGGCGGCGTGGCGACGCCAACGCGCCAGCGGCCTCGATCCGCGGGGCACTATGCGCAGGGCGGCGGAACGCAGCAACGGCTTTGCGCCGAAGGTCCACAGCACGTTGCGCCACAGGGAAACCCGGGTCGAGTGGTACGAGCGGCCGAGGGTGCGAGCCAGGCGGCGCAGGGCGCGCACGTCGAGGGAGCGGATCAGGTCCGCTGCGAGGAAGAAGGTGACCGCGAGCCACTCGTCGCCCCCTCCACCGGTGAGGATGGTCCGGCAGCCGGCGTCCCTCGCTTCCAGCCCCAGCGCTCGGTAGCCGGGGAGCCAGCAGCCGATCACCGGCGCGCTGCGCGCTGCGCTGATCTCCAGCACGCTCTCGAGCAGCCCCCGGCTTCCCCCCGCCTCCTCGATGGGCATGGTCAACTGCCTGAGTCCGAGCTGCGCCGCCACGGCCCGCTGGATCTCCTCCTCGTCCGACTCGGGCTCCCGGAAGAGCAGCGAGAGCGCCAGCGGGTCGTCCAGGCCGAGCTTCCGCGTCCTGTCCGCGGCCACCGCGCCGACGCTGATCGAGTCGAGTCCGCCGCTCAGGTAGATCGCGCTTGGCCCGAGCCGGAGACAGCGCTCGACAGCCTGGTCGAGCAGCGCGTCGAAGTTCTCGAGCTCCTCCTCGTCCGCCCAGCGAACGTCCGTCCCCGGAGGTGCCGGATCCCACCAGCGGCGACAGTCGATGCTGGTGCCCTTCATCCGGAGCATGTGCCCCGGCGGTACGCGCCTGACTGCTTCGAAGAAGGTCTGCTGCGGATCGGGCCAGCGGCGGCAGAGGCTGTCGGCGAGCACGGCACGACTCAACCCGCTGCTGACGCCCGGTTGGGCCGCCGCGGTGTTCGCCGATGGTGAGATCAGCAGGCCGCCCGGGGCGCGGGCGTAGAACAGAGGATGCACGCCAAGCGGGTCGCGGACGCAGGTCAGCTCGCCCGAGTTGCGATCGAGGACGGCGAGCGCGTAGAAGCCGCTCAGCACCTCGAGCAGGCCGAGTCCCAGGCGGCTCCAGCCACGGGCGACCAGCTCGGCATCGCTCGACTCCATCGGGGCATCGAGGCGCGCGACGAGTGCGTCACGATCGTGCAGCACCCCGTCGAAGAGCACCGCTATCGAGTCATGATCCGCCAGCGTCACGGTCGCCCCGGGGTATTCCGTGACCAGGCGCGGCGGACCTCCTTCCGGGCAGAGGGCGGCCCAGGAGTGGAGCGGGGTCGGGGCCTGCGCCTCGACCACAGGGGGTCTCACGCTGACGGCCATCAGCGCGCCTCCACCCGCCGGCCGTCCGCCGCGAAGGTGGCGAGCGTCACGAAGCCGCCGCCGCTGGCCGGGGTCTCGCCGAACGCGCGATCACCGGCGATCACCCACGCGTGTCCCTCGAGCTCCGACGATCCGCGGCGCATGCCGAGCACGAGACGCGTCCCGGGCTCGCTCCGGGAGAGGAAGCGGTAGAGGACCAGGCTCCGGTCCAGGCAGTTGCCCAGCTCCCGGTCGCGCCTCGGCCCATAAAGCCAGTCGACGAGCTCGACGATCCGGCGGGTGTCGGCTGTCGAGTGCCCGCCCGGGGCCGCCATCAGGCGGACCAGGGTCGCGATCGGAACGGTCCGCTTGAGCACGGCCAGCGCCAGGCGCCAGCCGAGCAGGCGAAGCACGAGAAGCGCGTCCGACGGGGACCGGACGTGCTTGCGGAGGGTACGAAGCCGGCCGCGGAACGATCGCGGGTCCGGGGTCATGCGGCCTGGCTGTCGCGGCTGATCAATCCTTCATCCAGGAGCGAGCCGATCAGCGTCCGAACCTCGCGCGCGAGCTGCTCCTGCGGGACCTCGAACTCGGCGCGCAGCCCCTCGACGATCTGCGACTCGGAGGATCCCTCCCCCAGCAGCTCCCACAGCCGTGCCCCCGTGCGGTTGAGCTCGAAGATCCGATTGGTGCGCAGGTTGACGAGCACGGTCCGGTCGTCCAGGCGACGCGATACGACGTCCGATCGCGGCCGGAATACATCCCCCTCGCCGCCTTGAGATACCCGAGGCTCAGGCACGGCCCGACTATAGACGCTCGGACTGGCGCCGACCAGGTCGCGTCGGGGGAGGTCAGTATTGAGACAGACTGCCGCGGCGTCGCGTGAATTCGAGCGCGCGCCCGGCGAGCCACACCCCGGCCGGAATGCCGACGGATGCGAACGCCAGCAGCCCGATCACGTCGTCTTCCCAACCGCCTCCGCCGAAGAGCGCCGCTCTGAGGCCGTCGTAAGCGAAGCGGGTGGGCACGATGTCGCCCAGGGGCTGAAGCCAGCTTGGCAGGACCTCGACCGGGAAGAAGGCGCCACTGACCAGGGCCATTCCGGTGATCAACGCTGCGAGGAAGATCTCTCCCCGCTTCACCACCAGGACCACGCCCCCCGCGACCATGCCCAGGGCGGACATCGCAGCCCCGGTCGCCAGCAGCATCGCCACCAAACCGACCCAGTTGGCGTTCGACGTGTCCAGATCCAGCAATAGGGCCGCCAACACCAGGTAGATCGCCGCGCGCACCCCGGCCAGCAGGAACGGCAGGGCGCCGAGCCCGGCGAACAGCTCCGCAGTCCGGATGGGCTGCGCCGCCAGTACCTCGAGGGTCCCGGTGAGCTGCTCCTCTCGTATGCGGCGAGCCAAACCGGCGGCGGCGGCAGTGACGACCAGCGTGACCACGATGCCCACTGTCGCGAAGTCGAAATAGCTGGGCGCGCCGCTCAGGTCACTGGTCGCGGCGCCCTCAAAGGTTTTGGAGATGAAGTAGTAGATCAGGACGTTGACGGCCCCGAATGCGAGGTCCATCGCCAGGGCGGCGCGGTAGGAGCGAGTGACCAGGTAGTCGCGGATCAGGATTGCGAGCACCGCCCGCCCCGGCCGCGGCATGGTGGGGGAAGTCAACTTGGGTGTCGCAGCTGACTCAGTGCGGGAAGTCAATTCGGGAGTCGCAGCGGTCGAGGTCGTCGTGCCGATGGGTCGCGATCAGCACCGCGAGGTGGGGCCGGCGGTCGAGTGCGGCCCAGATGCGTCCGGTTGCCTCCTCGTCCAGCGAGCGGGTGGGCTCATCGAGCAAGACGACCGACGGGCGCCCCAGCAGAGCGCGTGCGAAGGCGAGCTGCTGCAGCATCCCGGTGGAGCAGGCATCGGTACGACGCGAGGCGATCTCGGAGAGCTCGAGTTCTTCCTCGAGCTCCGCGACCTCGCGCCGGGCGTCACGCCCGCTTGGATGACGCAGCCGTGCGAAGAAGCGCAGGTTCGTTCGCCCGCTGAGGCGGAGGTAGAAGGAGCGCTCCTGCGAGAGGGAGGTTCCGACCAGTGACCGGGCGGCGAGCGTCCCAGCGGGCTCCCCATCGATGCGCACCTCCCCGCTATCCGGGGTCAGCGTGCCCGCAATGCATCGCAAGAAGGTCGTCTTGCCCGATCCGTTAGGGCCGACAAGCGCCGTCCGCGTGCCCGCGCGGAGCTGGAGGTCGAGCCCCCGGATCACCTCCCGTTCGCCGAAACGCCGCACGAGCCCGCGCACATCGACCAGATCGCTCACCGAGCAAGTATTTCCGATACGGGAAGTTCGCCGCTGGGTTCCGCGCGTGAATCGAGCTACGCGGGTGCCCGAAGCTTCGGGGACGTCCAGGGCTCGCCGAGGCGGCGGCTGAGCTCGTCTCCGAGCTCCGAGCTCGGGAGCCGGATCTGCTCGAGCGAGTCGCGGTCGCGCAGGGTGACGGTGTCGTCGTCCATGGTCTGGTGGTCGACGGTGACGCCCCAGGGCGTGCCGATCTCGTCCTGGCGGCGGTAGCGCTTGCCGATCGAGCCGCCGGTGTCGTATTCGGCCGACGTCAGCTTGCGGAGGTCCTCGTAGATCTCCCGGGCCTTCTCCGGCTGGCCGTCCTTGTTGACCAGGGGGAGGACGGCGACCTTCACAGGCGCGAGCCTCGGATGGAGGCGCAGCACGGTCCGCTGGCGCCCCTCGATCTCCTCGGTCTCGTAGGCGTCGACCATGAAGGCGAGCATCGTCCGGTCGACGCCGGCGGCCGGTTCGACGACATGCGGGACGTAGCGCTCGCCACTGGCCGTGTCGACGTACTCGAGCTTCTCGCCGGAGAACTTGGCGTGCTGGGTGAGGTCGAAGTCGCCGCGGTTCGCGATCCCCTCGAGCTCCGACCAGCCCATCGGGAAGAGGTACTCGATGTCGGAGGTGGCGGTCGAGTAGTGGGAGAGCTCGTCGGGGCCGTGAGCCCGGAGCCGGAGCTGGTCGGGCCGGATGCCGAGCTCGACATACCAGCGCATGCGCTCCTCCATCCAGCGCTCGTGCCAGTCGGGTGCATCGGCGGGCGGGACGAAGAACTCCATCTCCATCTGCTCGAACTCGCGGGTCCGGAAGATGAAGTTGCCCGGCGTGATCTCGTTGCGGAACGACTTGCCGATCTGCGCGATCCCGAAGGGCGGCTTCTTGCGGGCGAACTGCAGGACGTTCTTGAAGTTGATGAA
>JBKOYL010000054.1:0-23365 GCA_046725395.1 Actinomycetota bacterium
CCGAGTACGAGTACGACGAGTAGCGCCGGGTGACCCGCCGGCGGGTCATCGTCAGCGGCCGCGTCCAGGGCGTCTTCTTCAGGGACGCGACGCGTCGCCGAGCGGAGGCGGCCGGCGTAGCAGGGTGGGTGAGCAACCGGCTCGACGGGGCGGTCGAGGCCGTCTTCGAGGGCGACCCCGAGGCCGTCGAGCAGCTCGTTGCCTTCTGTCGGCGGGGACCGAGCCGCGCCGAGGTGGCCTCGGTCGACGTCTCTGAGGAGGAGCCCGAGGGGCTCACCCACTTCGAGGTGCTGTGACCCGGCGCTGACTCGGCGCTGATCCGTCACGGAGGCCGTGTCTCCGGCGCGCCTCAGCCGGGGAGCCTGCCGGCGTGCCCGAGCTCAGCCGGTCACAGCTTGCCTTCTACGCCGCGATCGCGATCGCAGTGCTGATCGTGGGGGCACGCTGGATTCGATCCGGCGAGGGAGGGACGGCGGGGCGGCCCGAGCTGAGCTTCGCGGCGGACTCCTCGCGCGGGGAGGCGGGGACCGAGGACGTGGTGGTTCACGTCGCCGGTGCCGTCCGGCGGCCCGGTGTCTACAGGCTGCCCGCGGGCTCCCGGGTGACCGACGCGGTCAGGCGTGCGGGTGGGTTCGCGGGGGCCAGCCGTGACGCGATCAACCTCGCGGCGAGGCTCAGCGACGGCCAGCAGGTCGTCGTTCCCGGTCCGGGAACCCCGGCGGCGAGCTCAGTGCCCGGCGGCGAGAGCGAGCCGATCAGCCTAGGCAGCGCGACGGTGGAGCAGCTCGACCAGATCGACGGCATCGGCCCGGTCACTGCGCAGAAGATCATCGAGTTCCGGCAGCAGCACGGAGGACTCTCCTCGATCGATCAGCTGGACGAGGTGGACGGCATCGGGCCGGCCACCATGCAAACACTTCGCTCCGCGTTGCAGCCCTGACCTAGTGGCCGAGCAGCCGGTCCCACTCTCCGCGGCGATGGCCGACGTTCTCCTTCTCGGTCCGCTGGTTGCCGCGCGGAATGCTGCCCGCGTGGCCCTCGGCGGCCTGCATCTCGGCCCGGCGGCGGTCGAGGTGCTCTTGCGCTTTCGCCTCCGAGGCGCGCTGCCGCGCCCCGCGCTCCGTTCTCTCGCGGTTCATCGTCATCGCTCCTCCGTAGTCGTGATTCCGATCACTCGCGCGTACCACCTGGCCACTGAGTGAAACCCGACTGGCGATTCGCCGCGCTCGCCGGCGTGACCGCCGGACTCGCACTCGCCCCTCTGGCGCAGGCCGATCCGTCGGCGCGAGCGCTCGGGGCGCTGCCGATCGCCGTGATCGGCCTGGCCGCCCTGCGCCCTGCGCGTTCGAGCGGCGCCGCGCCCGTCGCCTGGCTGACGATCATCGCGCTCGTCGGGGCCCTGGCTGGGCTGCTCTTCGGAGGCGCACGCCTGCACGCGATCGACGGCGGAGCGCTGCGTGCTCGACCCGGGACGCATGCGGAGATCGAGGGGTTCGTCGCCGGCGTCCCACGGCGGAACGGAGATGAGGTCGCCGTCCGGGTGGAGTCGCCCGGCGGACGGGTGCTGGTGGTCGCTCCCGAGCCGGTCGAGGACCTGACGGTCGGATCCGAGGTCGGCGCCGAGGGCGTCCTTGTCGAGCCCGAGCCGTGGCGCGAGGACTACCTGCGCCGGGAGGGCGTCGCGATGATGCTTCGGACCGAGCGAATCGATCCGCGGCCTGGGCGTCGGAGCGGGTTCGCCGGATGGATCGACGGCATCCGCTCGCGGGCGGAGATTGCGCTCGGCCGTGGAATGCCCGAGGGCGAGGCGGCGCTCGCCCGCGGTTTCGTCCTCGGGCAGGACGACCGGATCGACCGGGCGACGCGCGAGGACTTCCAGCGCTCGAGCCTCACCCACTTGCTCGCCGTCTCCGGTGAGAACGTGATCCTGCTCTGCGTGCTGGCCTGGCCGCTGCTCGCGGTCCTCGGGCTGACGCTCCGGGCCCGCCTGATCGGCGCGCTCTGTCTGATCGCTGTCTACGTGCCGGTCACCGGAGCCGGGCCCTCGATCCAGCGGGCCGGTGTGATGGGGGTCGCCGGGCTGGTCGCGGCGCTTGTCGATCGTCCCCGCTCGCGCTGGTACGCCGTGCTGCTGGCGGCGGCCATCACCCTCGGCGTGAACCCGCGGGCAAACGGAGACGTCGGCTGGCAGCTCAGCTTCGCAGCGGTTATCGGGATCATGCTCTGGTCGCGCCGCATCGCCGGTCTGATCTCGGCGGGTTCCAACCCTGCCGGTGCGCGTCGCGCGCTCGCCGAGGCGGTCGCCGTGACCGTGGCGGCGACGGTGGCGACGGCGCCGCTGATGGCCGAGGCCTTCGATCAGTTCTCGCCCGCGGCCCTGCCGGCGAACGTCCTCGCAGCCCCGGCGGTCGCACCGGCGATGTGGCTCGGCATGCTGACCGGGATCGCCGGCCAGCTCGAGTGGATCCCGGTCGAGCCCCAGAACTGGCTGGACTCCCTCTGCCTCGCCTACGTCGCCCAAGTCGCCCACTGGCTGGCTGCCCCGGGCTGGGCGCTGCTGACGGTGCACCTGAGCTCGGTCTGGTCGGTGATCGCCGCGTACGCAGTGCTCGTGGTCGCGATGGAGCTCCTGCTGCGTTGGCTCCAGCGGCGCGGCTCCCTACGGCGAGCGGCAGTGCGCGTCGCCGGCGCCGGAGCGGCGCTCGCGCTGCTGGTCGCACTGCTGATCGCGTGGCCGCTCACCGGCGGATCGGAGCCATCACGATCGGCAGCCGACCTGGTCGTGCGCGTCCTCGATGTCGGCCAGGGTGACTCGATCCTTCTCCAGCCTCCCGACGCTGCACCGGTGCTGGTGGACACCGGCCCGCCTGGCGATGGAGTGGAGGATCGGCTCCGCGAGCTCGGCATCGATCAGCTCGCGGCGATTGTGGTCAGCCACGACCAGTCCGACCACGCCGGGGCGCTGGACGAGCTGCTGGACACGGTGACCGCCGACCGCCTGGTGTACGGGCGCACGGATTCGCGCCTCCGCGCCGCGGCGCTCGGGGTCGGGGCCGCGCCTCTGCAGTTGGCGGAAGGCTCGGGGCTCGACTTCGGCTCCCTTCACCTGACTGCGCTGTGGCCGCCACGCGAGCTGCTCGGCCAGAGCGGCGACGACCCCAATCAGCTCGGGCTTGTGCTGGTCGCGCGGTGGCGCCACTTCTCGATGCTGCTCACCGGCGATGCGGAGGCGGAGTCCGTGCCGATGGATCCCGGGGCGATCGACGTCCTCAAGGTCTCACACCACGGATCCGAGGATGCCGGCCTCCCTGACCTGCTGGAGCGATCGGTTCCGAAGCTGGCGGTGATCTCGGTGGGCGATGGCAATCCATACGGGCATCCGACGGAGGAGACCATCGCGGAGCTCCGTGTCCACGAGGTCACGACGATGCGCACCGACCGGCAGGGCGAGATCGACATCGAGGCGAACGGCTCAGGCTGGACGGCGAAGCCGGTCGGGGGATAGCCCGTCCCCGCGCGTCGGTCCCGCGCGACATCGCGCCCCACACCTAGACTCGGGCGAGTGTCGGTGATGAAACCCGCATATCTGATCGTCGGCACCGACGAGGCCAAGATCGCCCGTGCCCGGAGCCGGCTGCGTGAGCGCGCCGAGCGCGAGGGGGGCCCGGGCGCGCTTGAGCTGTTCGATGCGGGGGAGGGGCGTCGCTCGCCGGACGTCGACGCCATGGTCGCCTCCCTTGCCGCAATCTCGCTGATCGCCTCACGGCGCTATCTGCTCGTCGACGGGATCGAGTCCTGGGGCAGGACCGATACCAAGCGCGCCATCGAGGCGCTCGGGCAGATCCCGCCCGACACGACCGTGGCCCTGGTGGCGCGAGGAAAGGCCCCGGCTGGGCTTGACACGGTCGTCAAGGCCGCGGGCGGAGAGGTCCTCTCCTACGAGGCTCCGCGGGAGCGCGAGCTGCCGAAGCAGCTCGTCGCCGAGGCCCGCGCGCTCGGCTTCAATCTGGACACCGGCGCCGCGCGACTGCTGGTCGACCGGCTCGGGCCGAGGTCGATGCGGCTCCGCACCGAGCTGGAGCGACTGGCACTGTGGGCCGGCGAAGGGGGTCAGGTGGGGGTCGAGGACCTGGAGGCGATGGTCGCGGACACCTCCGAGGAGGCGATCTGGTCCCTCGCTGACGCAGTGGTGGCGGGCGACGAGGCGGCCACGCTGCACCTGGCGGAGCGACTGGCGGGACAGGGCGAGGCGCTTCCGCGGATTGTCTACTCGCTCGCGCCTCGCCTCCGCCAGGCGCTGCGGGCGGCGAGCGAGCTGGAGGCCGGCAAGCCCGCGGGCGAGGTCGCGAAAGGGCTCTCGATGCATCCGTACGCGGCGAAGATGCTCGTCTCCAAGGTAAAGGGCAGAACGTCGGAGGATCTCGAGTCCTCGATCCGGGCTCTGGCGGACCTCGAGCTCTGGTCGCGGGGAGGCTCGGATTACCCCGAGCGCGTTGCGTTCACGCTCTCGCTGCGACGCGCGGTCGGGCTCGCCCCCGACGAAACCGAGCCGCTCGCTTGGGCGCTCTAGCCCTCCGCGGCGGAGCCCTGGGCGGGAGATTCGGCTGCGCCCTGGGAGGCGTTGGCGACGAGTGCGGCGGCGCGGGCCTTCTTGCGGGCGCCGGTGTTGCGGTGCATGGCGCCCCTCTGCACGGCCTTGTCGATCCGCGAGATGAGCGCCTTGTGCTCCGCGACGATCGCTTCCGCGTCGCCGGAGGAGACCGCCTCCTCGAGTCGCTTGAAGTGCGTCTTCACCGAGCTCCGGAAGCGCAGGTTCTCGTGCCGCTCACGCTCCGTGCGGGCGATTCGCTTCTTCTGTGACGCGATATTGGCCATGAAAAGACCCGCGAGGCGGGCGGCGAAGAGAATAGAGCAATGACCGAGCGGGACGAAAGCGACGAGCGGGATGATGCGAGGGTGCGCCGCAGCGGAGCGAGGCGCACCCCGTTTGATGCTGGGCCCCCGGCGCCCTCCGAGCTATTCGATCCGTCGACCCGGGAGTTCGAGCGCATCGAGCGTCGCCACGAGGCAGTCTCGATGGACACCTCGACCTTCATGGCGATCCCGGCGCCGACCCCGAAGACGCCGTTCGTGCCGCCCGAGTTCGCCGAGAAGGCGGGGCGGCTGGGGCGCTCGACCGCCTTCTTCTCGATCGCGACGGCGTTCTCCCGGGTGGCCGGGCTGGTCCGGGAGATCGTCGCGGCCGGCTACTTCGGCATCAAGGGCCCGATGTCGGCGTTCACGCTCGCTTTCCAGATCCCCAACCTGGTCCGCTCGCTGTTCGCGGACGCCGCGATCCAGGCCGCGTTCGTCCCGGTCTTCACCGAAGAGCTGGAGAAGGGCAACCGGCGGGAGGCGTTCAGGCTCGCCTCCACCCTGATCTACCTGATCACCCTGGTCCTGGGGGCGATCACGGCGGTCTTCGTGCTGGCGGCCCCGCTGATCGTGCCGATCTTCGCCCCTGGGTTCAGTGGGGAGATCCTGGACCTCACCGTCACGCTCTCGCAGATTCTCTTCCCGATCCTGATCATGCTCGGCGCGACCGGCATGGTCGTCGGGGTCCTGAACAGCTACGACCGCTTCGCGGCCTTCGCGGTCTCGCCGTTCTTCTGGAACCTGGCGATCATCGCCGTGCTCGTCCTGCTTGCCCCCGCGTTCGAGGGCAATGATCGGATCTACGCGTATGCGATCGGCGTGCTGGTCGGCACGGCGATCCAGCTGGCGATTCCGGCCTTCGACCTGCGAAACACACCCTTCAGGCCGGTCTTCAAGCTCGACTGGCGGTTGCCCGACGTGCGCCGGGTGCTGTTGCTGATGCTGCCGGTGACGCTCAGCCTCGGGCTGATCAACTTCAACCTGCTGATCAACAGCTTCTTCGGCACACTGGTCTCCGACCAGGCGCCCGCCGCGATCGACAAGGCGTTCCGCATCTACATGCTGCCTCAGGGGATCTTTTCGGTCGCCGTCGCCACCGTCGTCTTCCCGACCCTGGCGAGGTTCGCGGCAAGACGCGAGTACGACGACCTCCGGGCGACGATGGCGAACGGGATGCGCCAAATCCTCCTGCTGCTCATTCCGGCCGCCGCCGCCGTGCTCGTGCTGTCGGTTCCTATGACGCGCCTCGTCTACCAGCGTGGCGAATTCGACGCCGAGCAGACGCATCTGGTCGCTCAGGCGCTCTTCTGGTTCGCCTTCTCCCTGCCGTTCAACGGCCTCTTCCTGCTCCTCACGCGGACGTTCTTCAGCCTCCAGCGCCCCTGGGTGCCAACCTCGATCTCGGGGATCAACCTGGCGGTGACGGCGATCGTGGCGCTTGCCCTCTACGCGCCCTTCGGCGTCGGCGGCATCGTGATCGGCACGGTCCTGGCGACGGTCGCAAGCGTCGCCGCCCAGGCGATCATCCTTCGTACGCAGCTGGGAGGGATCGAGCTTGGGCGCCTCCTCGACAGTGCGATCCGAGTGACCGTCGCCGCCGCGCTGCTGGCCGGGGTTGCCTATCTCGTCTGGTACGGCCTCGACGGGGCGCTCGGTCGCAGCACTCCCGCCCAGCTCATCTCGGTCGGGGGCGGGCTGTTCGCCGGCGCGGCCGCGTACTTCGGCGCCGTCCTGGCGCTGCGCGTGCCGGAGGCGCGGCAGATCGTCCGCCTCGTGCGCCGGATCTAGGCCCCGCCCGCCCGCCGAACGTCCCGGAGTACCCGGTATGGCGCGCGGTCCGGGACGTTCGCTAAGCGGGCCTCGGGTCGCCCACCCAGTAGCGGGGACCAGGGCCGGAGCGCCCGGCGCGATCGCCCGGGTTGGCGAGCAGGCAGCGGTCCAGGGAGAGACATCCGCAGCCGATGCACTCCGTGAGGCCCGCGCGCAGTCGCTCGAGCTCGGCGATCCGCTCGTCGATCCGCTCCGTCCAGCTCGCCGAGAGGCGCGACCAGTCCCGGCGGCCGGGCGCGCGACCCGGAGGAAGCTTGTCGAGCTCGGAGCGGATCTCGTCCAGGGTCAGCCCGATGCGCTGGGCGAAGACGATGAAGGCGATTCGCCGCAGAACGGAGCGGGGGTAGCGGCGATGGCCGGATCCGGCCCTCTCGGAGGAGATCAGCCCGCGCTCCTCGTAGAACCGCAGAGCGGAGGCGGCAACGCCGCTCCGCTTGGAGACCTCGCCGATCGTCAGCAGCTCGTCCATCCCCGGCATGCAATCACGGTCCGCGCTTGACTTCAAGCTCACTTGAGCTTGTATTTTGGCCCGGCCCACCACGAAGGAGGCCGACGTGAGCGAAGAGACGCGATCACCCAGCAAGCAGATCACCGAGACCGTGACGGCCTGGCCGGGCGTCGAAGCGGGCTACGGGAAGCGCGGCGAGTGGGGCTTCCGGGTCGACGGCCACGAGGTCGGGCACCTGCACGGCGACCGGGCCGCCCACTTCGCCTTCGGCCGGGAGCTGGGCGAGAGCCTCCGCGAGCGCGGAATGGTCGTCGACCACCCGGTCTTCCCGGGCAAGCCGGCGATGGCGGCGCGGCGGATCGACACCCAGGAGGACGTGGACGAGGTGATCGAGCTGATGCGGATCAACTACGACCGCATCGTGGCCCGCTACGGACTCCCAGCGGAAGAGGCGGTCAACCCGGCCGCGTGATCATCGCGACCACGTAGCGGCTTGTCACGCGAAACCCGGACGGGTCCTCGTTCGCCTCCTCATAGATCGCGAGCCCGCGGTCGCGTACCTCCGCGGCCCGCCCGGGGCCGAGCTTCTTGCGGATCCCGACCCACATCGGATGGAACTCGAACTCGCCCTCCGCGAACTCGCGCGCCGAACCGGCCTGGAAGGCGATCGCCTGCTCCTCCATCGAGACCGAGAATCCGTGCGAAGCGAAGAGGTCGACGAGCGCGTCGCGTTCGTGCCAGGGGAACGGGGGCGGCCCCGGCGGCTCACCGGTCGCTTCGGCAACGAGCGCGCGGCGCTCCTTGATCGCATCGAAGATCGGACCGGCCGGGATCCACGCCGATTGCACGATGCGGCCGCTCGGTGACGTGATCCGCGCCATCTCCGCGGCCGCGGCTTTCGGGTCGGGCGCGAAGATCGAACCGAAGACCGAGATCAATGCATCCGCGCCGCCATCGGGCAGAGGCATCGACGCGGCCTCGCCGAGTACGAAGCTTGCGTCGAGGCTCCGTTCCGCTGCCTCGGCCGCCGCGACGTCGAGCAGCCGCTGAGCCGGGTCGACGCCGGTGACGCGCGCGCCCCTCTCGGCCGCCAGCAGCGCCGCGTTGCCGGTCCCGCAGCCGACGTCGACCACGTGCTCGCCCTCTTGCGGAGCGGCTCGCTCGACCACGACCTCGGCGGCGGGAAGCACCTGCTCGGCGATCCGCTCGTATCGCCCGGTGCCCCATTCCACGGTCTGGACTCTAGTAACCCCCGATCACACGCCCCCTAGTCTTCCTCTCCGCGAATGGAGCGGATCCGCAACTTCTCGATCATCGCCCACATCGACCACGGCAAGTCGACGCTGGCCGATCGCATCCTCGAGCTGACCGGGGCGGTCGACGCGCGCACGCACGTGCCGCAGATGCTCGACTCGATGGAGCTCGAGCGCGAGCGCGGGATCACGATCAAGGCGCAGGCCGTCCGGGTCGCCTACCGGGCCGCCGACGGGGAGACCTATCGCCTGCACCTGATCGACACCCCGGGGCACGTGGACTTCTCGTACGAGGTCTCGCGCAGCCTCGCCGCCTGCGAGGGGGCGCTGCTGGTCGTCGACGCGGCCCAGGGCGTCGAGGCCCAGACGGTGGCCAATGCCTATGCGGCGATCGACGCCGGCCTCGAGCTGATCCCGGTGCTCAACAAGGTCGACCTGCCGGGAGCCGATCCGGACGGCGTCGCGGCGCAGGTCGCCGATCTCCTCGGCGGGGATCCCGACGAGGCGCTGCGGATCTCCGCGAAGACGGGGGAGGGGGTCCAAGATGTGCTGGAGGCGATCGTGCAGCGGATTTCGCCGCCGGAGGGTCAGCCCGGGGCGCCGCCCCGCGCCCTGATCTTCGACTCGGAGTTCGACCAGTACCGAGGCGTGGTCGCCTACGTGCGGATGGTCGATGGCCGTTTCGACAAGGGCGAGCCGATCAAGGCGATGCAGGCCGGGACTCAGGCGGACATCGACGACATCGGCTTCTTCGCCCCGAAGATGACCCCGGCGAAGGGGATGGCGGCGGGCGAAGTCGGCTACGTGATCACCGGGATCAAGGACGTCACGAGGCTGCGCGTGGGCGACACGCTCACCAGCCGCGAGCAGCCGGCGTCCGGGGCGCTCCCGGGCTACCGCGAGGTGCGCCCGATGGTGTTCTGCGGCCTCTTCCCGATCGACACCGACCGCTACTCGGACCTGCGCGACGCCCTCGATCGGCTCGCCCTCAACGACGCGGCGCTCTCCTATGAGCCGGAGACCTCCGACGCACTCGGCTTCGGCTTCCGTTGCGGCTTCCTCGGCCTGCTCCACATGGACATCGTCCGGGAGCGGCTGGAGCGCGAGTACGACCTGGAGCTGCTCGCCACCACACCCAATGTCCGCTACGAGGTCGAGGTCCCCGGTGGCGAGACGGTCGAGGTCCACTCGCCGACGGAGATGCCCGATCCGGCGGCGATCGAGCGGATCCTCGAGCCCTACATCCGCGCCACGATCATCACGCCGAACGAGTACGTCGGGGCAGTGATGGAGCTCTGCCAGAAGCGCCGGGGCACCCACGTGGACATGCACTACCTCTCCCCGGAGCGCGTCCAGATCCGCTACGACCTGCCGCTCGCCGAGATCGTGCTCGACTTCTTCGATCAGCTCAAGTCGCGCAGCCGCGGCTACGCCTCCTTGGATTACGAGCCGATCGGCAACCGCCCCTCGGACCTCGTGAAGCTCGACGTGCTCCTCGCCGGCGACCGCGTCGATGCCCTCTCCCTGATCGTGCACAAGGAGGCCGCCCTCGAGCGCGGTCGGGCGCTGGTCGAGCGCCTCCAGGACACGATCCCGCGTCAGCTCTTCGACGTTCCGGTGCAGGCGGCGATCGGCTCGAACGTGATCGCTCGCGAGACCGTCAAAGCCCTGCGCAAGGACGTCACGGCGAAGCTCTACGGCGGCGACGTCACCCGCAAGCGCAAGCTGCTCGAGAAGCAGAAGAAGGGCAAGAAGCGGATGAAGCAGGTCGGGGCCGTGGAGGTCCCGCAGGAGGCGTTCCTCGCCGTGCTGGAGATGGACGGCGGTGGTAGATAGACGGCAGCGTTCATGCGAGGGTGCGGCGCACTGGCGCGCGAGCGCGAGGCCGGTTAGCCGGCGCTCACCCGCCTGAGCGGCAGGCCCAGCCGGGACTCGACCTTGGCGAGCGGATCCCTGCCGTTGCCGGTCAGAAGCACGACCTCGTCGGCGGCGAAGTCCCGGAGCTCGTCCTCCAGCGCCTGAGCCGGATCGGGATCGCCCACGGAGCCGCTCACCGGCAGACCCGCAGCCGTGAGCGCGCCGGCGGAGCGCGCGAGCCGGGCTTCGGCCTCGTGACGGGCCTCGTCTTCGGCGGAGAGCCAGCGGTCCAGGCGGTGGCTCGGCACAGGCACGACGATGCGCACGTCGGTTGCCGACCCCGCGAGCTCGGCGACCCGCTCGGCCGCCTCCGGTGTCGGCTCAACGACCGCGATCACCAGCACGCGCCGTCCGGCATCGCTGTGCTCGGCCACCTCAACGCGATTCTCGGGCTTCGCCCGGGCGGCGAACGCGATCAGCGAGGTCGCCGCCAGCGCGCCTACGGCCATCCCAAGCCCGGCGCCGAGCTCGGTGCCCGACAATGCCATTGCGGCCGCCACGGCGGCGCAGATCGCGAAGATGAGCAGCGGGATCGCGAAGGGCCTGAAGCGGAGCAGCCCACGCGTATCCCTGGTGGTGAGGAACGGAGACACCTTTGCTCTCTACCCTAGCCCGGGCGTCGCCAAGCGACGGCGGGGTTGGCGCACCTCCTAGAATCGCGCGCCCAGATGCCCGTCAAGACCGACGCCATCGGCAAGCACTGGCCCGCCACGACCTACGAGGTCGGCGCCGAGAAGATCCGGGAGTTCGCCGACGCGATCGGGGCCGACAGCCCCGTGCACCGCGACCACGACGCGGCCAAAGCCGCGGGCCTCCGCGATCTCGTCGCCCCGCCGATGTTCTGCGTCGTCTACTGCGCCCGGGCGATGGGCCCGGCGATCCTCGATCCGGAGGTCGGCATCAACCTGGCGGCGATGCTGCACGGCTCGCAGGAGTTCGAGTGGGACGAACCGGTCTGCGACGGCGACGTGATCGCGACGACCGCGACCTGCAAGGAGATCTACGAGAAGGGCAGCAACGGGTTCTACGTCTTCGAGACCGTCTCGACCAACCAGCAGGGCCAGCGGACTGTGAAGGGCACCTGGACCAACATCGTCAGGGGGGTGTCCTCATGAAACGGGTTCCTCCTCCGACACGAAACGGGTCGCGCTTTCGCGTGCCCTTGCATCTGCGGAGGACCCTCGCATGCAGCTGAAGCAGGGCGATGCGATCCCGCAGCTCAAGGTGACTCCCGACAAGTACCTCCCCCACCGGTACGCCGGAGCGTCCGGCGACTTCAATCCCATCCACATCGACCCGGAGTTCGCCAAGGCGGTCGGCCTGCCCGGCAACATCCTGCACGGGCTCTGGATGATGGCCCAGGTCGCGCGGGGCGCCGCGCAGCTCGCCGATGGCGATCCGCGCGCCATCCGACGGCTCTCCGTCCAGTTCCGGGGCATGGGCTTCCCGGAGCAGGAACTGGTCGTCACCGGCACGGTCAAGGAGGCGGCCGACGGCCGCGTGGTGATCGACATGGTGGGGGCCCAGGGCGACAACCGGGTGATCCGGAACGCCGAGGCCGAGCTGAACCTCTCATAGGCCGGTTCGCGCATTCCTACAATCCGCTCTGTGCTGACTGAACGTCAGAGCCGGATCCTCAGGCTGGTGGTCGAGCGCTACGTCGACGACGGGCGCCCGGTCGGCTCGCGCGAGCTCGCGACCCGTGCCGACATCGAGTGGAGCCCGTCGACCGTGCGCGCCGAGCTCGCGACACTCGAGGAGCAGGGCTTCCTTACGCACCCACATACCTCCGCGGGCCGGGTCCCGACGGACCCCGGCTACCGGTTCTACGTCGAGCAGCTGCTGTCGCGCCAGGCGCCGCTGCCGCAGCCGGCCTCAGGGGGGCTCAGCCTCTCGAGGATGCGCCGCGAGGTCGACGCCGCGATCCGCGAGACGACCACCACTCTCTCGCAGGTCACCGACCTGGTCGCGCTGGTGACGGCGCCCCCGCTGCACACGGCGACGGTTCACCGCGTCGAGGTGTTGCGCCTGCAGCCTCGGGTCGTAATGGTGGTGGTCATCTCCTCCAATGGAGGCGTCACCAAGCGGGTCTTCACCTTCGACCGGGAGGTCGACGCCGGGCTGGTCGAGTGGGCGGCCAGCTACCTGAATGAGCGGCTGGCGGGCCTCGGCCTGGGTGCGCGCATGGTCGCGAGCCGGCTGCGCGACGAGGGGCTCGGGCCGACGGAGCTCGGCTTCCTGGCGGAGATCTCGAGCGCGTTCACCGATCTCGAGGAGTCGGCGGAGGACACCCTCTACGTCGACGGGGCCGCCCGCCTGCTCTCCGAGGAGCACTTCGCCGACCTCCCTCACGCGGACGATCTGATGCGCGCCCTGGAGCGGCGGGTGAACGTCCTACGTGCCCTCCGCTCCGCGCTCGATGAGCGCTCCGTATTCGTCTGGATCGGGGGCGAGAACCCGGCGCCGGAGCTTCGCTCGGTGAGCGTCGTCGGCGCCAACTACGGGCTCGGCTATCGCAACCTCGGGGCGGTGGGGATCATCGGGCCGGTGAGGATGGACTACGCGACCGCGATCGCGAACGTGCGCGGCGCGGCCGGGGAGCTCTCCCGCTTCTTCGAGACGGTCTACGACGAGTAGCGCCGAGGCTGACCATGGTTGAGTGCTCCCCGCCGCCAGTCACGCCGCCCTCGGGCGGCTGCAAACCTGCGCCGCGCATCGTCCTCGGTCGGCCGAATAGCAACCACTATTCGGCCTCCCTGTGTCCTCCCGCGGCTTGGTTTTCGCGCGCCCGAGTACGAGGTGACTGGCCCGGTGAGCACTAAGCGCGACTACTACCAGGTGCTGGGCGTCGACCGGAGCGCGTCCGAGGCGAAGATCAAAAAGGCGTTCCGCAGCCTGGCCCGGGAGCTGCACCCCGACGTCAACGCCCACGACCCCGACGCCGAGGAGAAGTTCAAGGAGGCGGCTGAGGCCTATGAGGTCCTCTCCGATGCCGAGCGCCGTCGGACCTATGACCGCTTCGGCCATGAGGGGCTGCGCTCGGGCGGCTTCCAGCCCGGGGCCGGCTTCGCGAGCTTCCAGGACATCTTCGACGCGCTCTTCGGCGGCGATCCCTTCGGCAGCGGCTTCGCGCGCGGCCCGGCCGCGGGTGCCGACGTGGCGGCGGTCGTCGAGATCGCACTGGAGGAAGTCCTCGACGATCAGCGGCGCGAGGTGTCGTTCGAGGCGGTCAGCGTCTGCGATCGCTGCCGCGGCAACGGGGCGGAGCCCGGCACCCCGATCGAGACCTGCGATCGCTGCGGCGGAACCGGCCAGCTGCGCGAGGTGAGCCGGAGCATCTTCGGCCAGGTCGTCCGGGCCATGCCCTGCGACCGCTGCGGCGGCGAGGGACGAATCCCTCGGACGCCCTGCGAGCGATGCGGCGGCGCGGGCCGGATCACCGAGACGCGGACCTGGGAGGTCGAGGTCCCGGCCGGGATCGAGGACGGTCAGCGGGTGCGCATCGCGGGCGCCGGCCACGCCGGCGCCGCCGGAGGCCGCCAGGGCGACCTCTACGTGGAGGTTCGGATCACGCCCGATGAGCGGTTCACGCGTCAGGGCACCGAGCTGATCTCGAGCGCCCAGGTCCCGGTGACGACCGCGATGCTCGGCGGCGAGGTCTTCGTGCCGACGCTCGAGGGCGAGGTGGCCATCGAGGTGCCGGCGGGGACGCAGCACGGCGCCGTGGCTGTGATCAACGGGCGGGGGCTGCCGCCGCTCCACGGCGGCCGCCGCGGCGACCAGCACGTCGTCTTCGAGCTCGTGGTCCCCACCGACCTCGACGAGGAGCAGCGGTGGGCGGCCGAGCGCCTGGCCGAGGCGCTGAGGCAGCGCGAGCCCTCCCCGCGCGGATGATCCGACTCGCTGTGCGCTGTGCTCCGGAGTACGCGGAGCACGTGATGGCCAACCTGCTCGAGCTCGCTCCGAACGGCCTGGAGGAGGAGCGCGGGCCGGGCTGGGTCGAGTTCGCGATCTACGGGCCGCCCGGAGAGGTCCCGGACGTGGGGGAGCTGCAGGCCGCCGCGGGCGGCAGCCTGGTCGACGTCACCACCACCTCGGTTCCGGACGACTGGGCAGATCGCTGGGCGGACTTCCACCGGCCGATCGAAGTGAGCGGCCGAGTCGGCGTGCGCCCGTCGTGGTGGGACCCGCAGGATGATCTGATCGACGTGATGGTTGACCCGGGGCGCGCCTTCGGCACCGGCGGCCATCCGACGACACGGCTGTCGCTTGCCCTGCTAATCGAGCTCGAGGAGGCCGGCGAGGCGACCGGCCAGATCGCGGATTGGGGCACGGGCTCGGGCGTGCTCGCCATCGCCGCCGCGAAGCTGGGCTGGTCGCCCGTGGTCGCCTGTGACCGCGAGGGGGTCTCGCTCGAGGCCGCTCGCGCCAACGCCGAGGCCAACGGGGTCGAGGTGGCGATCGAGCGCGTGGACGTGCGCGAGGCGGCGCCACCGGTGGCGCCGACGGTGGTCGCCAACCTGACCGCGAACCTGCTCAAGGATTGCGCGGCTCACCTGCGCGGCGCCGATGCGGCGCCGCGGATCCTGGTCTGCTCGGGGATGCTCGAGAGCGAGACCGACGAAGTGGCCGCGTCCTTCTCGCCGGCCGGCCTGCGCGAGGCCGAGCGTCGCTCCGAGGGCGAATGGGCGGCTCTCCTGCTGCGGGCGGAGGGCTGATGCCCTCCGGGCCCGCGCCCGAGCTGCCCATCGCCGTCTTCGACTCCGGCGTCGGCGGCCTCACAGTGCTGCACGAGTGCCTCGTCTCGCTGCCCGAGGAGGACTACGTCTATCTGGGCGACGACGCGCGCTTTCCGTACGGCGTGCGCACGAACGATGAGCTGCGCGGGCACGTCGAGCAGGTGAGTCGCTACCTGCTGGAGCGCGGGGCGAAGCTGCTGGTGATCGCGTGCAACTCGGCGGCGTCGGCGGGACAGGAGGCGGCCAGGGAGATAGCCGCCGAGGCCGGGATCGAGGTGGTCGCGGTGATCCAGCCGGAGGCGGAGATCGCAGCGGCTCTCACCGAGAGCGGCAAGCTCGGCGTGCTCGCCACCCCGGCAACCGTGCGCAGCGGCGCCTACCTGCGGGCGCTCGCCGACCAGCAGCGGGCGATGACCGTGACCGAGGTCGAGGCCCCGGAGCTGGCCGCGGTGATCCAGCGCGGCTTCCCCTTCGACGAGGACGTGGTGGAGATGGTGCGCGCCTACTGCGAGCCGCTGAAACGCGCCGAAGTGGACACGGTGATCCTCGGCTGTACCCACTACCCGCTGGTGGCGCCGATGTTGCAGCGGATCCTCGGGCGGGACGTGCGGCTGGTGACGGCTGGGCATGCGGTCGCCGCAACCTCGCAGAGGGTGCTGGCGGAGGCGGGCCTCGAAAAACCGGGCAATGAAGAGGGCACGTATCGGTTCCTCTGCACGGGGGACGTCACGTCCTTTCGTGAGCTCGGCACTCGGTTCCTCCAAATGCCGCTCGGCGAGGTGGAGCTCGTCGAGCTGCCGTGATGGGCAGTCTTGGTGTCCATAGGTACCACAGCCGTCCACAAGTCCGATGATGGCCGCGATCACCCCCGAGGAGGTCCCGTTCTGGCCGTGGGGCATCCTCTTGATTGCCGTTGCCGCCTACCTCGTCGGCGTCGCTGCCCTGATCGCGGCGGGCCGCCGCGAGGACGCGCGTGTCCTCGCCGGCTTCATTCCGGACTGCCTGGTGATGGTCTCTCGGCTGGCCCGCGATCGGCGCGTCTCGCGCCCCCGGCGGGCCGCGCTCTGGTTGGTCCTGGGGTATCTCGCCCTGCCTTTCGACCTGGTTCCGGACTTCCTGCCCGGGATCGGCCAGCTCGACGATGCGGTGATGCTGGGTCTCGCCCTGCGGGTCCTGGTGCACGGAGGCGGCACCGAGATGGTCCGCGAGGCTTGGCCCGGTCCCCAGGCGTCGCTCACACTCGTGCTGCGGGCCGCCGGATTGGACGCCAACGGGGCGGCCACGCCGCCATCCGGCACTAGGCTTTAGCCGCATGAGCATTCTGGAGCAGGTCCAGGAGGACGTGAAGACGGCGATGAAAGCCGGTGAGCGCGAGCGCGTCGGCCAGCTGCGCATGCTCGTCAATGCCCTCCAGGCCGAGGAGAAGGAAGGCAAGGGCGACGAGGTGGCCGCCCTCCAGCGCGAGCGCAAGCGGCGACTCGACGCTGCGGAGGCGCTTCGCGAAGGCGGCCGCGACGACCAAGCGACGGCGGAGGAGGCCGAGGCGACGCTGATCGAGGGCTATCTGCCCGAGCAGCTCTCCGACGAGGAGCTCTCCGAGCTCGTATCCAGCGCGGTCGAGGAGACGGGCGCCAGCGAGCCCAAGGACATGGGCGGCGTGATGAGGGTGCTGATGCCGAAGGTCGGTGGACGGGCCGACGGCAAGCGGGTCAGCCAGGCGGTGCGCGAGGCACTTGGCTCGTAGGCAGCTCACGATCGACAACACGGTCGCCGCCGAGCTGGCCGGTTCGGAGGACGCCGTCCTCCGGGCGCTCGAGGGCCATCTCGACGTCGATCTCTATCTGCGCGGCAACGTCCTCACCCTCGACGGCGACGCAACCGGCGTCCAGACCGCTGAGACGGTGGTCGGCGAGCTCGTCGACCTGATCGAGCAGGGTCACGAGATCGCGCCCGGCACGATCGAGGCCGTCACCGGTGCGCTCGACAAGCACGAGAGCCCGGCGGAGATCCTCGAGGATGTCATCTGGCAGCACCGCAACACACGGATCGCGCCGAAGACCGTCAACCAGAAGCAGTACGTCGACTCGATCCGCAGGCACACGATCACCTTCGGAATCGGGCCCGCCGGCACCGGCAAGACGTTCCTGGCGGTGGCGATGGCGGCCGCCGCCCTCGCGCGCGGCGACGTCAGCCGGGTGATCCTCACCCGGCCGGCGGTCGAGGCGGGCGAGCGGCTGGGCTTCCTCCCCGGCGACATCCAGGCGAAGGTCGATCCCTATCTGCGCCCGCTGTTCGACGCGCTCTACGACATGCTCGACCCGGAGAGGGTCAACTCCTACTTCGAGCGCGGCACGATCGAGGTCGCGCCGCTGGCCTTCATGCGCGGCCGCTCGCTCAACGATTCGTTCGTGATCCTCGACGAGGCCCAGAACACGAGCCCCGAGCAGATGAAGATGTTCCTCACCCGGCTCGGCTTCGGCTCCAAGTTCGTGGTCACCGGCGACATCACCCAGATCGATCTGGAGAAGGGTTCGCGATCCGGGTTGATCGAGGTCGGCGACGTCCTCGATCAGGTCCAGGACATCAACTTCATCCGCTTCGGCGGCGAGGACGTCGTCCGCCACAAGCTCGTGCAGCGCATAGTCGCCGCCTACGGTGAGGCGGAGAGTCGCACCCGGTCGGCGGACGGCGAGGGTGGCTGACATCGACCTCTCGGACGTTCCGGGCGACCTGAGGCGAGCCGTAGGGGCGGCGCTGCACGCGGCGGGAGTGGACGACGGTCACATCGGCGTAGAGATCGTCGGCGAGGGCCGCATGCGGACACTGAACTACGCGGCCCGCGGCGTGGACGAGGCGACGGACGTGCTTGCCTTTCCGATCGACGAGCAACCACATGGCCACGGTCCCCGCGAGCTCGGCGACGTCTTCATCTGCCCGGAGAAGGCGACCGACGTGACCGAGGCTGCCGTCCACGGCGCGCTCCACCTCTGCGGCTTCGATCACGAGACCGATGCCGGAGAGATGCTCGAGCTGCAGGCCAAGGTCATGAAGTCCCTTGAGTGACCTGCCCGGCGAGGACGGCCCGGCCACGAGGGCCGGTTTCGTCGGCGTCGCCGGTCGCCCCAACGTCGGCAAGTCCACCCTGGTCAACGCGATCGTCGGCGCTCGGGTGGCGATCGTCTCGGAGCGGCCGCAGACGACGCGCCGGGCGATCCGCGGCGTAGCCACCGATGCCGCGGCCGGCTGGCAGCTGGTGATGACCGACCTGCCCGGGGTACAGCGGCCGCGCGACGCGCTCACCGAGCGGATGCAGCGCCGCGTCGAGCGCGAGATCGCCGACTCGGACGCTGTGCTCTTCGTCGTCAACGGGGAGCAGGGAGTGGGTCCCGGGGATCGATTCATCTCCAAGGCACTGCTCCAAGCGAACTCCGATACGCCGGTGCTCTGCGCCGTGAACAAGGTCGACCGCCTCAACAACGCCGAGACCGCCGCGGCACTGGCGGCGGCGGCCGAGCTCGACGGCGTCGACGAGCTCTTTCCGGTCAGCGCCCGAAGGGGGTCAGGGCTCGAGCCGCTGATCTCGAAGTTGGTCGAGCTGGTTCCCGAGGGGCCCTTCCTCTTCCCGCCGGAGCAGCGCTCGGACCTCCCCAGCGAGGTGCTGCTCGCCGAGTTGATTCGCGAGCAGGTGCTGCGCCGCACGCGCGACGAGCTGCCGCACGCGGTCGAGGTCGAGGTGGGCGAGGTCGCTCACCGCGAGGACGGCGTGGTCGAGGTCCAGGCCCACGTCTGGGCCGAGACCGAGTCGCAGAAGGGGATCCTGATCGGTGCCGGCGGCCGCAAGGTCAAGGACATCGGCACCGCGGCCCGCGCCGAGCTGGAGAGGGAGCTGGGCGCCCGGGTGTTCCTCGATTTGCAGGTGCGGGTGAGGAAGCGCTGGCGCAAGGACGAGGGGCTCCTCGATCGCCTGGGGATCGAGTAGTGGTCGCCTGAACCTGGCCCTTCAGGTGCGCCAGCAGGTGGTTCGTACACTGACGCGAGGGTGCGACCACAGGAGCAACCCGATTGATGATGGTGGTGCAGACCGCCCGAGACGCGGCGAAGGTCCGCTTCGACGAGCGCGGGCTCGTCCCGTGCGTGATGCAGGACGCCCGCTCCGGCGAGGTGCTCACCGTCGCCTACATGAACGAGGAGTCGCTGCTGCTCACCCTGGAGACCAGGGAGATCCACCTCTACAGCCGCAGCCGCCGCGAGGTCTGGCACAAGGGGGCCAGTTCGGGCAACTTCCAGCGTGTTCGGCAGATCCGCTACGACTGCGACGGCGATGCACTGGTGGCCCTCGTCGACCCCGCTGGGCCCGCCTGTCACACCGGTGAGCGCTCGTGCTTCTACCGGGACCTGGAGGGGGCCGCCGATCCGGCGATCGACGCTCCCGGCATCCTCGGTGAGCCCGCCCCGCTGCCCTACGAGGCGCTCGCGGCGCTCGAGCGCACTCTGCTGGCGCGCCAGCGCAAGCGGCCGGCGGGCAGCTACACGGCGGAGCTGCTTCGCGATCCCAAGCTCGCCGGCGACAAGGTCCGCGAGGAGGCGGCGGAGGTCGTCAAGGCGGTCAATTCGGAGTCCGAGGAGCGGGTCGCCGAGGAGGGCGCGGACGTCCTCTACCACCTCGCCGTCCTGCTGCTTTCGCGCGGCATCTCCATGGCCGAGGTTCTGCAGATCCTGAACGCGCGCCGGAACGCGCGGTAACCGTGGCGGGGAGAGGGAGATGAGCGCGGTGGGGGCGACCGCCAGCCTGCCAGGGCTGGAGCCGAACCGGGATCACGCGCGCGAGTTGGCCCAGACCTTCAACGTCGTCCCAGTCCGCTACCGGTTCGTGGAGGACTGCGAGACGCCGGTCAGCGCCTTCCTCAAGCTGCGGGGCGATGGGCCCTCCTTCCTGCTCGAGTCCGCGGAGCAGGGCCGACTCGGACGCTGGTCGTTCCTCGGCTTCCGGCCGCGCTCGATCCTGCGCTGGTCGGACGGCCTGCTCTCGGAGTGGGACGCCGAGTCCGCGGCCGACTCCGGTACCGGCGCGCCGCCCGACCGGACCACCGAAGCGGCCGACCCCTACGCGGCCGCGGCCGAGTACCTCGCCCGCCACGAGATCGCCGAGCCCGACGAGTTGCCGCCGTTCGCGGGAGGCGCGGTCGGCTTCTTCGGCTACGACCTGGTGCGGACGGTCGAGCCGCTCGGAGAGCCGAACCCCGACACGATCGGGCTGCCCGACATGGCGCTGATGATCACCGACGTGCTCGTCGCCTTCGATCACCAGCGCCACGAGGTGACGCTGATCGCCAACGCCTTCGTCGAAGACGGCGGCATCGACGAGGCCTACGCGCGGGCGGTCGAGACGATCGGGGAGGTCCGCGAGCGCCTGCGCGAGCCAGTCCCGACCGTGGGGGCGGCCTCCAAGCCTGGCGACGTCACCTTTCAGTCGAACATGAGCCGCGAGCAGTTCGAGCGCACGGTCTCGCGGATCATCGAGTACGTCCACGCCGGAGACGCCTTCCAAGTGGTGCCCTCCCAGCGCTTCACCGCGCCTGCCCCGGTCGAGGCGTTCTCGATCTACCGGGGCCTGCGCACCGTCAACCCCTCGCCCTACATGTACTTCCTCGACTTCGGGGACTTCGAGATCGCCGGCGCCTCACCAGAACCGCTGGTCAAGGTGACCGGCCGCCGCGTCGAGACAAGGCCGATCGCGGGCACGTACCCCCGTGGGGGCGACGAGGAGGAGGATCGCCGTCAGGCCGAGCGGCTGCTGCAGGACCCCAAGGAGCGGGCAGAGCACGTCATGCTCGTCGACCTCGGCCGCAACGACCTCGGCCGGGTCTGCGAGTACGGCACCGTCGCCGTCGACGAGCTGATGGTGGTCGAGACCTACTCGCACGTCCTCCACATAGTCAGCCAGGTCTCGGGCACGCTCCGCGAGGAGGTGAGCGCGATGGACGTGCTGCGCTCGGTGCTCCCGGCTGGGACCCTCTCCGGGGCGCCGAAGGTGCGGGCGATGCAGATCATCGACGAGCTCGAGCCGCACAAGCGTGGCTCCTACGGCGGTGCCATCGGCTACCTGTCCTACACCGGCGATCTCGACACCGCGATCCACATCCGCACCGTGGTGGTCAAGGACGGGCTCGTCCACGTGCAGGCCGGCGGCGGCACCGTCGCCGACGCGCAGCCGGCCTACGAATACGACGAATCGGTCAACAAGGCGAAGGCCGTCTTCCGCGCCGTTGAGCTGGCTGCCGAGCAGCGGGAATGGCCATGACCAGCGTCCTCGTAATCGACAACTACGACTCCTTCACCTACAACCTCGTCCAGTACCTGGGCGAGCTCGGGGCCGAGGTCGACGTCGTCCGGAACGACAAGGCGACGGTCGATGATCTCCTCGGTCTCGCGCCCGACCGCCTGGTCGTCTCGCCGGGGCCGTGTACGCCGAGGGAGGCGGGCATCTCGGTCGAAGCCGTTCGCGCCTTCGCCGAGGCCGGCACCTCGGTCCTTGGGGTCTGCCTGGGACACCAGTCGATGGTCGAGGCCTTCGGCGGCAAGGTGATTCGCGGGGAGCCGATCCACGGCAAGGGCGCGGAGGTGAGCCACGACGGCAAGACGATCTACGAGGGACTCTCCAACCCCCTGGTCGCTGGCCGCTACCACTCGCTGATCGCGGACCCGGAGCTGCCCGATGAGCTGGAGGTGACCTCGACCTACGGCGACGTGGTGATGGGAGTGCGTCATTGCGAGCTGCCCGCCGAGGGCGTCCAGTTTCATCCCGAGTCCGTCCTTACGCCGCAGGGCCAGAGGCTGCTGGCTAACTTCCTCGGTTCCTAGGCAGAAGCCGCCTCGACGATGCCCAACGACATCCTCACCCGCGCGATCGATGAGATCTGCGCCGGCACCCACCTGACGGCCGACCACACTTCGGCGGCGCTCGCCGAGATCATGGAGGGCAGGGCGAGCGAGGTGCAGACCGCCGCCTTCTTGATCTCGCTGCGGGCCAAGGGCGAGACCGTGTCGGAGCTGGTGGGCCTGGCCCGCACGATGCGCTCGCTGGCGGCGCATGTCGACATCGACACTCCCGGACTGGTTGACACGGCGGGCACCGGCGGCGGCCCGACCACGTTCAACATCTCGACGACCGCTGCGCTGATCGCCGCAGGCGCCGGCTGCCCGGTCGCCAAGCATGGGAACCGCTCGGCGACCAGCAGATCGGGCTCCGCGGACGTGCTCGAGGCGCTCGGGGTCGACATCGAGCTGGCGCCTGCCGAGGTCACGACCTGCATCGAGGAGATCGGCTTCGGCTTCATGTTCGCGCCGAAGCATCACAAGGCGATGGCGCACGTGGTTCCCGTCCGGAAGGAGCTCGCCGTGCGGACGATCTTCAACTTCCTCGGCCCGCTCACCAACCCAGCCGGGGCGAGCGCGCATCTGCTCGGCGTCTCCGATCGCAGCTACCAGGAGATCATCGCCGACGCCCTGCTTCAGCTCGGCTGCGCGCACGCGCTGGTCGTCTCCGCGGACGACGGCATCGACGAGCTCAGCGTCGCGTCCAGGACGCGCGTGATCGAGGTCGCCGAGGGAGGCACGGAGGAGTGGTTCGTGGAGGCGGCGGAGCTCGGGCTCGAGCCCGCCCCGCTCGATGCCATACCGGGGGGTGAGCCCGCCGAGAACGCCGCGGTGGTGCGCTCGGTGCTCGAGGGCGAGGCGGGTCCCGCACGGGAGGTCTCGCTCCTCAATGCGGGCGCCGCGATCTTCGTCGCCGGTGGCGCCTCGGATCTCCAGGAGGGAGTGGCGAAGGCCGCCGAGGCGATCGATTCCGGCGGCGCACGCGACGTGCTCGGCCGCCTCGTGGCCCGCTCGCGTGAGCTATCCGGGGCCGGGTAAGGTCCACCGGACGAGATGGGGATGATCGAAGAGCTTGTCGAGGCCGCGCGGGCCGGCGCGCACCAACGCAGCATCGAGGTTCCCCTCGAGGACCTGGAGCGGCGCCTGGCGGAGCGCCCTGAGCAGCGGCCCTTCGGCGAGGCGCTGACACGGCCCGGGCTGTCACTGATCGCGGAGTTCAAGCGCCGCTCGCCCAGCGCGGGCGACATCCGCCGGGGTGCGACGCCCGCCGAGATAGCGCGTGCGTACGAGGACGGGGGCGCGGCGGCCCTTTCCGTGCTCACCGACGTCCCGCATTTCGGCGGATCGCTCGAGGACCTCCGCGAGGCTCGCGATGCCTGCGTCCTGCC
>JBKOYL010000110.1:0-21480 GCA_046725395.1 Actinomycetota bacterium
CAGTGGCTCGCTCCATCCCGATGGCCTCGGGGAGCTGCAGGTAGGCGACGCGAGCTACGACGACTGGGAGGTGGTCGGAGACTTCGAGGAGCTCGAGGCGGCGCGCGCCTGGCGCCAGCAGCTCACCGATGCCGGCGTGGAGGCGGTGATCACCTCCGATTACCCGCTCGATGAGTGGGGTCGAGGCGACATCGCCCTCCGGGTGCCACCGGGCCGCTGGAGCCAGGCGAACGAGCTGCTGGGAGAGCCGGAATAGCCCGCTGCTCCCGCGGAGCCGCCGGACTGCGCCGCCTAGCTCCCGCGAACCGCGTCGCCCTTCGCGTCGACCACGAGCCACAAGCCGCCGAACTCGCTCACGTTCTGGCACCCGACCTGGCCTGGCGCGTCGCCCTCGTAGTAGTAGAGCGGGTGGCCGTTGTAGGTGACCTGGGTGGTGCCGTCGTCGCGCTTGGTGGTCCCGAGCAGGCTCGCGTCGACGCCCGCGCCGGCCTGGGACTCGCCCTTGGTGAGCACGGGCGGCCACGCGCTCGCGCAGTCGTCATAGCACTCGCTGTTCGAGCCCTTCTCCTTGTCGAACAGGTAGATCGCCTGGTCGTTTTCGTCGAAGAGGACCTGGCCGTAGTCGGAGTCCGAGATCTCGATCGTCGTCCCCTTGCCCGCCGGGGCGGCCGGGCTCTCCGCGGTGCTCGACGGCTGTGTTGCGCTCGCGCCCGTCGTACCGGAATCGTCCCCGTCGCCCCCTCCGCAGCCCGCCAGCAGCAGTCCGCCCGCCGCCGCGCCGATCGCGATCAGCCTGAGCATCCGTCGCTCCTTTCGTCGACTGCGGTATCCGTCAGCCAAAGCGCACGCGCGTTACAACGCCCGGGTCAGACCACGTCCTTGTCCAGCTCGGGATCCGAGTAGCAGACGACCGTCCGCGCACGCCGGTCCGGCCAGCCACGGCGCTCGTGGTCGAAGAGGATTCCAGCGAAGCCGAGCAGGAGCGGTACGGCGGAGATCCCGAGCCACAGGGCCCGGCGAACCGCCTGTCCGGGTCGAACCGGCCCGCCGTCTTCCGAGAGCATCCGGATCGCGATGAAGGACATTCCGGGCGTGCGCCCAGCGCCGGACCAGAAGACCACCAGATAGCCGATCGCGATCAGCGACCAGGCAAGGAACCCAAACGCGAATACAACGGTGCCGGCCTTCTGGTCACCGCTCGCGAATGCCGAGACCAGCGCGGCGATCGCCGCGGAGATCAGGATCAGCGAGCCATAGACGATCCCGGCGTCAATCGCCAGCGCCGCCAGCCGACTGAAGACCCCCGCGAAGATCGGTCGGCGGCGGCGCCGGGACCTGGGCAGGATCCGCCGCGCGACGTCCTCGAGCACGGTGTCGGCACGTCGTGCCGCTCGCCGCACCCCGCGCCGCAGATCCTCGAGCAGTCCGACGCCCTGCGCGGTGATCGCGGCCCGCACCTCGGGCGCCTCGGCGACGCGCTCGACGAGCTTTTGCGCCTCATCGCTCTCCAGCACCTTCTCCCAGACCCGGTTGGCGGTGTCGGTCTTCAGCAATCGCTCGGTTGCCCGTGCGGCAGTCTCGCTGTCGAGGGCGCGATCGACCTCCCTGTCCACCGCACGGTCGAGGCCCAGCCGCCGCGCCATTCCGCGGGCGCCGCGCAATCCGGCCCGCGCCACGGGAGCGACCGCGCGGCCGGTTGCGTCCAGCAGCGACCCGACCGTCCCGTTATGGCTGGTGGGTTCGTCTCGCGACTGCTCTGGTGCGATACGACCCTTTCGCGAGGGTTTCTCGTCCACGTCCTCCTCCGGGAACAGCCTAGCCCGCGCCGCGCCGGGCGGCGGGAAGCGCCTCCCGAGTCACCCGAATGGGATGAAGCCCGGCACACCTGACTGGGATAGGGTCGCCCGAGCGTGAGCCGGAAGCCACCCGAGTCGCTGGGAGAGATGATGCGCGCCCGCTTCCTCGAGGAGCCCGTGCCCGACCACAAGCTCCCTGACGGCCCGATGGACCCCGAGGCGACGAGGATCCTGATCGAGGAGGAGCTGCTCCTGGACGGCGACCCCGAGAAGAACCTCGCCACCTTTGTCACCACCTGGATGGGTCGCGACGTCACCCAGCTGATCGCCTCCAACCTTCACCGCAACTTCATCGATCACGCCGAGTATCCGCAAACGGCCGAGATCGAGCAGCGCTGCATCCGGATGCTGGCCCACCTCTTCAACGCGCCGGGTGAGGCGAAGGGCGCCCGCACCCAGGGCTCCTCGGAGGCGATCATGCTCGGCGCCCTGGCGATGAAGTGGAAGTGGCGGGCCCGGCAGGAAGCCGCCAGGAAGCCAACCGACTCCCCGAACCTGATCTTCGGTGGCGACGTGCACGTCGTCTGGGAGAAGTTCTGCCGCTACTTCGACGTCGAGCCGCGGATCGTGCCGCTGCAGGAGGACAAGCTGGTGATCGGGCCGGAGGACGTGGAGCCGCATGTCGACGAGAACACGATCGGGGTCGCGGCGGTGCTCGGCACAACCTTCACCGGGCACGCCGACGACATCGCCGGGATCAACGATCTGCTCGTGCAGAAGAAGGAGCAGGACGGCCTGGACATACCGCTGCACGTCGACGGCGCCAGCGGCGCCTTCGTCTGGCCATTCCTCTACCCCGACACCAACTGGGATTTCCGCCTCGAACAGGTCCAGTCGATCAACGCCTCCGGGCACAAGTACGGCCTGGTCTATCCAGGAATCGGCTGGCTGATCTTTCGCGAGCCCGAGTCCCTGCCCGAGGACCTCGTCTTCTACGAGGACTACCTCGGCAAGCGGGACGCCACCTTCACGCTCAACTTCTCGACGGGCTCGGCGATGGTCCTGGCCCAGTACTTCAACTTCATCCGCTTCGGGCACGCCGGCTACCGCAATCTGATGGAGGTGATGGCCAAGAACGCGCAGGCGCTGGCCAAGCGGATCTCGGAGATCGCCCTGTTCGAGATGCTCGGCGAGGGAGAGCAGCTGCCGCTGGTCGCCTTCCGCCTCGCCGGCGACCACCCATACGACGAGTTCGACCTCGCCTCACAGCTGGCTGCCGAGCGAGGCTGGATGGTTCCCGCCTACCACCTACCGCCCAACGCCGAGAAGGTGAAGCTGATGAGAGCGCTGGTCAAGCTGACTCTGACGCACTCGCTTGCGGAAAAGCTCGGCGAGGATCTACAGGAGGCCTGCAAAACGCTGGAGGAGAAGGGCGGGTTGCACCCCTCCGAGCGCATTCGGGCCCATACCGGTACCGGTTATTAGCTCAGGCAGGTAGCCAGGTGAAGCGAACGACTTGCCCGCCCTGGGTGCAGTTGACGAAGCGCGCGTCGGAGTGGACGTCGCGCTTCGCGGTGCAGCTGTAGCCCTCCACCGAGCAGGTCCGGCGGTAGCCCTCGTCGACATTCGGGTTGTCGACGGTGTTGCACTCGTTAGCGTTCGAGTCCCACGCCTGGGCGACCGCAAGCGCGGCGGTGCAGTCCAGACCCGCGAACTTGAAGTCCTGGTAGGCGTCCGGGATCGCGCAGGGCGCGGAGCCGCCGGTGCCGGGAGTCGTCTTGCCGGCCTTCTGCTTGCCGGCGCCGGTCGCCGTGGTGGAGGTAGTGGAGGTGGTGGAGGTCGTTGGAATGGGCGACGTCGGCGAGGGGATCGAGACCTGCTGCGCCGTGCTCTCCTGGCCGCTCTTATCCGAGCCGCAGCCGCCGAGCCCGGCGAGCAGGGCCGCCGCGGCGACGGCGGCCAGTCGTGATCCGAATCGAGTCAAGGTCACGTCGGCGGGATTTCTACCTAGTCCCAAAGCAGCGAGCCTCCCCGGTGTACGTCCTCTCGAAACCGGGCATGGCGCTGCCGTCCAAACCCCTCGGGAGGAGAGGAGTGCATATGGAAGTGGGCGCGCTGATCGGGCTCCGGCGCAGCTGGCTCGGCCTGCTGGCGGTGCTCGCGGTCACCATCGCCGCCTGGGCGAGTGCCGCGGTCGCGCGGGCGGACGGCTACGTATCGCTCGGCGACTCGTACGTGGCTGGTCCGTTCATTCCGAACACGATCGGCTTCCCCTACGGCTGCCTGCGCTCGGATCACAACTACCCACACCTGGCGGCAGGCGGCATCGGGCTGCCGCTGCGCGACCCGAGCTGCAGCGGGGCGAAGACGGACCACATGACCCAGCCGCAGAATGTCGATCCGGACGGGCCGAACCCGCCGCAGTTCAATTCGCTCGACGGCGGTACGACCGCGGTGTCGCTGACGATCGGCGGCAACGACATCGGGTTCTCCGAGATCGCCCAGAGCTGCATCACGTACAACCCGTTCAGCTCGCCGTGCCAGGACAGGTACAACTCGGGAGGCGTCGACCAGATTCACGAGCGGATCGTTGCGACGGCCCCGAAGGTGGCGGCGGTGCTGCAGGGCATCCACGCCCGCTCGCCTGCGGCGCGCGTGTTCGTCCTCAACTATCCAGCGATCTTCCCGGAGACCGGCTACGGCTGCTGGCCGCAGATGCCAATCGCCTACCGGGATGTCCCCTACCTGAGGGCGAAGGAGCAGGAGCTCAACCAGATGCTGGCGACCCAGGCCGCCGCGAACGGCGCGACCCTGGTGAGCTGGTACGCCGTGAGCATCGGGCACGACGCCTGCAAGAGCTCGTCAGTGCGCTGGGTCGAACCCCTGGTGCCGGGCAACTCGGCGGCTCCGATCCATCCCAACCTAGCCGGGATGCAGGGTGCGGCGAGCGTTCTGATCACCGCGGTCCGCGGCTGATTGCTGCGACCATTGACCCGCTTCACGTAGCCGCGATTGAGCCGGGCCCATCAGCCGCTCACCCCTGGGCAGCTCCAGGAACTCGAGCTCGAAGCTGATCCTCGTGCTGCCGTCGGTCCAGTCGGTCTCCAGGGTCGCCTTGATCCTGGCGGCGCTGCTCGGAGTCCCCGCCTAGAGCCCGCAGCACTCGCTAGCGTCTTGGGCGTGCCCCGACCGCTGCTCGCCGTCGACGCCCCCTCGATGCTCTTCCGCGCGTTCTACGCGCTGCCGAAGTCGATCAAGGGGCCGGACGGAAACCCCGTCAACGCCTTGCTCGGCACCGCGAACCTGATCCTCCGCGAGGTGGAGAAGCACCGCCCGCGCGCGGTCGTGCTCTGCTTCGGGCCCGACGCGGCCGCCTACCGGCTCGAGCTCTTCCCCGCCTACCACGCCGACCGCGAGGCGGCCTTTCCCGCCGAGCTCCGGCCGCAGTGGGAGGACTCGGCCGACTTCTTCGGCGCCTTCGGCTGGAAGGTCGCGACCTCCGAGGACCTGGAAGCCGACGACCTCCTGCACAGCTTCGCCGACGCGGAGCGGCGGGCCGGCGGCCGCTCGCTGCTGATGACCGGCGACCGGGACATGTTCCAGTGCGCCAGCGGCTCCACCAAGGTCCTCTACGTCAGCACCGGCAAACAGGGCGGGCAGCCGATGGGGTCGGCGGAGGTGAAGGAGCGCTACGGGATCCCGCCCCAGCTCGTGCCGGACCTGATCGCGCTCCGCGGCGACCCTTCCGATGGCATTCCCGGCGCCAAGGGGGTCGGCGAGAAGACGGCGGTCGAGCTGCTTCGCAAGCACGGCTCACTCGAGAAGGTGCTCGCCGCCGCGATGCGCGAAACGCGGCCCGCCCTGCGCACCGCCCTCATCGGCGACCGCGACCAGCTGATCACCTTCAAGGAGGTCGCGACGCTCCGCACGACGAAGGTGAGCCGTCCGCGCGACAAGCGAACGGACTACCGCGCCGCCGCCAGGGCCGCCCGCGAGCGGGGGATGAACCGGCTCGCGGAGCGACTTCTCGAGAAGGCGCGCACCTAGGCGGGGGCGGTATCAGAGGCAGTCGGGCGAGGCGGATCCCTCGAGCCTGCTCACGCCGCCCGGACCGACCCGGTAGCCGAGCGGCTCCGCCAGCGGCGGGACCTTGACCGGCTCGCCGTCGACGGTCATCTCGATCGAGCCGTTCCCGAAGGTCATCTGGAAGCTTCGGCTCGCGAACGGCCCTCGGGACTCGCCGGAGGCCAGCGTCTCCCCGTTGACGAGGTGGGCTCCGTCGCCGTCGATCAGGCAGACCCAGACGTCGCCGGTCGGGCGAAGCTCGACCGAGACCTCGGAGCCCTCCGTGGTCGGCGTGCCGCTCGGCGAAGTGGCGCTCGGCGAGGTCGCGGTCTCATGGGTACCGGTGTCGCGAACGGTCGCCTTTCGCTCGCCTCGATGATCCCCGCCGTCGTTGTCGGAGCCACCGACGGCGACCGCGACCGCGAGGCCCGCGACCACCACAGCCGCGAGTCCCGCGAGCAGGAGGCCGCGGGGTCGGCGGAGGTGCTCATGGGAGAGGCTCCCGGGTCGGAGCACGCCTGCGGGGACAGGCCCTGGCTCGCGAGCCGCCTCGACCGTTCTGTGGTACTCGTCGACCAGGGCCCGGTCGTCCAGCCGGAGGAAGCGCGCGTACGTCTGCAGGAAGCCGCGGGCATAGACGGGGGCGGGGAGCTCCTCCCACCGATCGTCCTCCATGGCCTCCAGAAACTTGACGCGGATCTTCGTGACCCGCTCGACCTCGCTCAGCTCGATGCCTCGCTCGAGGCGCGCCTCGCGCAGTGCTTGGCCAACCCGCGCCGCCATGCCAGGGATTTTCCACCCCTGAGGGCGGCGACGCGCGGATGGGGGTGAGGCGCCGCCGCGCCGCAGGCAGGCCAGGCCAGACCGTGAGTGATGGTCAGTCAGCCGGCGAGAGTCTCGCGGGCGGCGGCGGTGGCAGCGGGCGGGCGGTAGACACACGCCCGGGAGGGATCATCGGGCCATGGCAGTGCGGGCCCGCGCGCCGTTCGCGGCGGGGTGATCGTCGGATGCGGCGGGCGCGACCGCGTGCGCCCCACCGTCGACGTGGATCAGCTCGCCGCTGATAGCGCGGGCGGCGTCCGAAAAGAGGAAGCAGACGGCGCCGGCGACCGGGGAGGGGTCAGCGATGTCCCAGCCGAGCGGCGCGGCGTCGTCCCAGCCCTCCGCCAGGCGCTCAAAGCCGGAGATCCCGCTCGCGGCCGGCGAGGAGATCGGGCCGGCCGAGATCAGGTTCGCGCGGATCGCGCGCGGCCCGAGCTCGCGGGCGAGGTAGCGGTTGACCGCCTCGAGCGCGGCCTTGGAGACGCCCATCCAGTCGTAAGACGGCCAGGCCACCGAGGCGTCGAAGTCGAGGCCCACCAGGCTCCCGCCGCTCTCCATCAGCGGGGCGAGGTGCCGGGCGAGCGCTGCGTAGGAGTAGGCACTCGTCTCGAACGCCTGCAGGGCGCTGTCGGCCGGGGTCTCGAGGAAGCGCCCGCCGATCGCGTCCTCGGGGGCGAAGGCGATCGCGTGCAGCGCCCCGTCCAGGCCGCCCCAGCGCCGCTCGAGCTTCTCCGCCAGCGCGGTGAGGTTCGCCTCGGAGTTGACGTCCAGCTCGAGCACGTCGGGCGGCTCGGGGAGGCGGGCCGCCGTGCGCTCGGTCATCCGTCTGCTGCGCCCGAACCCGGTGAGCGCGATTTCCGCCCCGGCGAGCTGCGCCTCCTGGGCAACCGCGAACGCGATGCTGCGCCGGGTGAGCACGCCGGTGATCAGCAGCCTCTTGCCCTCGAGGGTCACGCGATCACCCTCCCATCCTGGATCGGCGAGAGCTCGTCCTCGGAGGAGGTCGGCCCGCCGGCAGCCCCGGATGGCTCCGCCGCGGCGACCTCGGAGGCCTGCCGCGCGGGCGATTCGGACGCCTGCGCCTGCCGGCGCCAGAGCACGACGATCTCCATCCGGGCGACCAGTTCGCCGTCCTGGTTGAGGATCCGAACGGCGAGCGTGACCAATCCAGCCTGGTCACCCAGCGGGCGCAGCCCGGCGACCTTCGCCTGCACCCGGATCGTGTCGCCGAGCCCGACGGGCCGTTTCAGCACCGCGCCGTCGATCGAGCGCAGCGCCATCACGACTCGGGGGTCGATCGGGAGCAGGCCGATGGCGTAGGAGATGACCAGCATCCCGTGCGCGACGCGGCGGCCGAAGGGACTCTGAGCCGCCCAGGCGGCGTCGGCGTGCTGCGGGTGCCAGTCCCCGGTCAGCGAGGCGAACGAGACCACGTCGTACTCGGTCACCGTTCGTCCCGACGACTCCATCGCATCACCGAGCCGCAGGTCGTCGAAGTAGGGAGGCGCCTCGCGCCAGAGCCCGTCGCGACCCCGATCGGGCGGCGCGGCGGTCAGATCGCGGGGCGGTGCGGCGGTCTCGGGGTTCACGGATGGCTCCTTTCGCTTGCGGGGGTTCCAAGCACCGAGAGCGCCCAGAGCAGCCGCCGCCGGGTGTCCCCCGGCGAAATCACCTCGTCGACGTCGCCCGCGGCGGCGGCGACCTCGGCCCTCAGGTGCTGCTCGGCGTACTCCGCGGCGAGTCGGTCGTGCTCGGCGTCCGGGTCCGGTGCCGCGGCGATGGCGCGTCGGTGCACGACCCCGACCGCCTGGCGCGCGCCCAAGACGCCGATCTCCGCGCTCGGCCAGGCCAAGGCCATGTCGGCGCCGAGCTGGCGCGAGTTCATCGTGATGAACCCGCCGCCGTAGGCCTTGCGCAGGACGACGGTCACCTTCGGGACCCGCGCCGCCGAGAAGGCGTGCAGCAGGCCGGCGCCGTGGCGGATCACACCCATCCGCTCCTGCTTGGTCCCCGGCAGGAAGCCGGGCGTGTCGACCAGGACCACCAGCGGCAGCCCGAAGGCATCGCAGCGGCGGATGAAGCGCGCGGCCTTCTCGGAAGCGGCGGAGTCGATCGCGCCGCCCAGATGGTGCGGCTGATTGGCGAGCACACCAACGGGGCGCCCGCCCAGCCGGATCAGGGCGGTGACCATGTTCCGTGCCCAGCGCTCGGAGAGCTCGAGCATCGCGCTGCGGTCGCTGATCCTCCGGATCACCGAGCGGACGTCGTAGACCCTGCGCTGATCAGTGGGAACGAGCTCGCCCGGGTCTCCGCCCAGCGGCTCCTCGGGGAGGACCTGATCCGGTGGGAGCGTCGAGCTCTGCGGCAGGTGTGCGATCAGCTGACGCGCCAGATCGACCGCCGCGGTGTCGTCGTCGCCGACGAGGTCGCACACACCATTCCGCGAGTGGACCCGGGTCCCGCCGAGCTCGTCCATGCTGACGCTCTCGCCCATCACCTCCTCCACTACCCCGGGGCCCGTCAGGAACAGGCGCGACCCCTCCGCCATCACGACGAAGTCCGTGAGCGCCGGGGAGTAGGCACCGCCACCCGCCGAGGTCCCCGTGATCACGCTGATCTGAGGCACCTTCCCCGAGAGCGCGACGTGCGCGCGGAAGATCGCTCCGTAGCCCCCGAGGGCGGCGGCGCCCTCGTCGATCCTGGCGCCGCCCGAGGCGATGAAGCCGACCACGGGCGCACCGGCGCGGCCGGCCATCTCGAGCACCCGGACGATGGTCTCCGCCTGAGCGGTCCCGAGGGAGCCGCCCGCGAACGACTGGTCCTGCGCGTAGCAGTACACCGGCCGCCCGCCGATCAGACCGGCGCCCGCCGCGACCCCGTCCCCGGGCGTCGAGCGCGCCGAGCGAGAGGCGACTCCGGTGCGCACGAGCCCCAGGGAGCCGGGATCGCAGAGGGCACCCAGCAGCTCCCCGGGCCCAAGGCGCGCACGTTCCGGGACTCGCTCCGGGACCCGGGCGGGTGCCGGGACCTGGTCCCGCGTGGCGAGGGCGGGCCTCAATTGGGCGCCTCGATGCAGAGCACGACGTTGTGACCGCCGAAGCCGAACGAGTTCGAGATCCCGACCGGCGGGTGGCCGTTGAGCGGCAGGTCCTTGGCCTTGCCCGGCACGTAGTCGAGGTCGAGCCCCTCATCGGGCTCCTCGTAGTTGAGCGTCGGCGGCGCGACCTTGGCTCGCAGCGCCCCGAGCGTGGCGACCGCCTCGACCGCACCGGCGGCCCCGAGCAGGTGACCGATCGCCGACTTCGTCGACGAGGTCGGAATCCCGAGGGCGTGCTGGCCGAGGGCGGCCTTGAGCGCCTCGGTCTCGGAGCGGTCGTTGAGCGGGGTCGAGGTCCCGTGGGCGTTGACGTAGGCGAGGTCGCCCGGCTCGACACCGGCGTCGGCGAGCGCCTTGCGGATCGCCCGGGCGGCGCCGTCGCCGCTGGGCTCGGGGGCGGTCATGTGGTGGGCGTCCGCCGTCGCCCCGTAGCCGGTCAGATAGCCGAGGATTTCCGCGCCGCGGCGCTCGGCCGTCTCCGCGTCCTCCAGCACCATCACAGCGGCGCCCTCGCCCATCACGAAGCCGTCGCGGCGCCGGTCGAATGGCCGTGAGATCCCGGTCTCAGAGGTGGCGCCCATCTCGGCGAACGCCGCCACGGCGAGATCGGTGATCGCGGCCTCGCTGCCGCCCGCGACGCAGGCGATCGCATCCCCGTGCTCCACCATGCGAGCCCCCTGGCCGATCGCATGGGCGCCGGCCGCGCAGGCGGAGACCGTCCCGTAGCACTGGCCGCGCAGCTCGTGCTCGATCGCCAGAGCGCCGGCGGCGGAGTTGGCCATCATCTGCGGCACGCAGTGCGGCGAGACGGCTCCCTGCCCCTTCTCGCGGAGGATGATGTGCTCGCTCTCGATCGTCGAGAGGCCGCCGATCCCCGTGCCGATTACGGAGCCGATCTCGGCGCGGTCGTACTGCACCTGGTCGAGCCCAGCCTGGGCGATCGCCTCCCCGGCCGCCACCAGCGCGAGCTGGGTGAATCGGTCGGTGCGGCGCACCTGACGCCGTGTCAGACGATCGGTCGGCTCGAAGTCCGAGCAGCGACCGAGGCCGTCCTCGATCCCCGACTTGCCGGCGGCCCAGTTCTCGTTGAGCGCGGCGGCACCCACCCCCAGCGGCGTGACCGCGCCGACGCCGGTGATGGCGACGCGGCGGCTCATGATTGCCGGGCGCTGACGAAGTCGACGACGTCTTGGACCGTCGCGATCCCGTCCATGTCCTTGTCGGTGATCTCAACGCCGTACTCGTCCTCGATCACCTGACCCAGCTCGACCAGGTCGAGCGAGTCGATGTCCAGGTCCTCGAAGCGGGAGTCGGGCTTCACGTTCTCCTCCTCCTCGCCGAACTCGACCAGCGCCGAGATCACCCTCTCGGTCACCTGATCCTTCGTTGCGGTTGTCATCGGTTTCTCCTTTCGTTCGAGTTGCGTGGCCAGTCTCAGGCGGACATGCCGCCGTCGACGGGCAGGACGGCGCCGTTCACGTAGGAGGCGTCGTCGGAGGCGAGGAAGCGAATGCAGGCCGCGACCTCCTCGGGACTCCCCGGCCTGCGCGCGGGAATCGCGCCGAGCAGGCCCTCGGTCCCGTTCGTGATGATCTCGCGGGTCAGCTCGGTCTCGATCAGCCCGGGGGCGACCGCGTTGACCGTGATCCCGCGTCGGGCCACCTCGGCCGCAACCGTCCGCGTCAGGGCGATCAGGCCGCCCTTGGCAGCGGCGTAGTTGGCCTGGCCGGGGTTCGCACGGAGGCCGACGACGGAGGAGACGTTGATCACGCGGCCGAACCGCTCGCGCATCATCGTCGGGAGGACGCCGCGGGTGAGCCGGAAGGCCGCGGTCAGGTTCACGTCCAGCACGTGGCCCCACGCGTCGTCGCCGAGGCGCGCGGAGAGTCCGTCGGCCGTGACGCCCGCGTTGTTGACCAGGACGAGCACGGGCCCGAGCTCGTCGGCGACCCGGGCGAGCATCTCCTCGGCCGCCCGATCGGCCGCCACGTCCGCGCCCAGTGCGATCGCTCGCCCGCCGGCGTCCTCGATCGAGGCGACCACCGACTGTGCCCCGTCGCGATCGCGGCTGTAGTTGACGCCGACGGCCCAGCCGTCGGCAGCCAGCGCCCGCGCGGTGGCGGCGCCGATGCCCCGCGAGGCGCCGGTGACCAACGCGCAGCCGGTTCGCGGCTCCGCGGCGGAGGGTGTCGCCCGTGGTGTCGCGGCTGTCGTCACTGCTGTCGGATTCACGCCGCCCCCTCCCACTCGACGATGCCAGCGCCCCAGGCGAGCCCGGCACCGAAGGCGCAGAGCAGAAGCTTCGCCCCGGGGCGGAGGCGATCACGGGCGGCCGCCTCGGAGAGAGCGATAGGGATGCTGGCGGCGGAGGTGTTGCCGTAATCCGCGATGGAGTCGATGACCCGCTCGGGGGGCAGCCCGAGCCGCTCACCGATGGCGCTGATGATCCGCGAATTCGCCTGGTGGTACACGAACAGGTCGATCTCCTCGAGGGCGCATCCGGCGTCGGAGAGCACCTCCAGGGTCACATCGCTCATCGCGGCGACGGCGGCGCGGAAGACCGCCCGCCCGTCCATGCGGACCAGGCGCTCCTCGTTCGAGGCGCGAATCAGGTCGGCGCCACCCGCGTCCGATCGCAGCACGATCTGGCCGATCGACCCGGCAGCGCCGGGCGCGATAACCGCAGCGCCCGCGCCGTCGCCGAAGAGACCGGCGGTGCGCCGGTCGCCGTAGTCGGTGATACGGCTGATGATGTCGGCTCCCACCACCAGCACGGCGCGAGCGCCCCCGGCTTCAACCTGGGTCCGAGCGAGCGAGAGACCGGAGAGGAAACCGGTGCAGGCAGCGCCGATGTCCACCGCTCCGGCGCCGGTCGCGCCGACGCGGGCGGCGACCTGCGGCGCCGCATGGGGTTGCAGCTCGTCGGGGGTGAAGGTGGCGACCAGCACGAGATCGATCTCCTTGGGCTCCATGCCGGCGAGCTCGAGCGCGCGGCTGCCCGCCCGGGCGGAGAGCTCGACCAGGGTCTCGTCGACCGCCCGGCGTCGGCGGCGCACGCCCGTCCGTGATGCGATCCAGTCCGAGTCGATTCCAAGCGGAGCGGCGATCTCCTCGTTCTCGACCACCAGGTCCGGGACCGCGGCGGCGATCGAAGCGATTCCGGGGGAAGTGGTCGGCCGCCCGTTGCGGGCGCCGGTGGCCCGGGCGACGAGGCCGTCGGGGTCGACCAGCGACGCGTCGACCTCGAAGTCCTGCTCTCGCGGCAGCTCAGGCAACGGCCCGCTCCCTGCTGGCGAACGTCTCGATCTCGACGCCGTCGAGGGTCCTCCGGATGAGGCCCGCGAGGACCTTGCCGGGGCCCACGTCGAGGAAGCGCGTTACGCCCAGCTCGCGGAGTCTCCGCGAGAGGGCGGTCCAGCGAATTGGGCTGGTCAGCGACGCGACGAGCTCGTCCCTCGGATCCTCGGCGAAGAGGTCCGCCGTCGTCGAGGAGACGACCGGAGCGTCGGGGCGGCGAAACTCAACCTCGTCGAGCGCAGCGCGGAAGGGGTCCGTGCCGGGCTCCATCGCCGGGGTGTGGAAGGCGCCGGCAACCGCGAGGCGCTTTGCCCGGATACCGCCGGACTTGGCGGCGGCGAGCGCCGTCTCGATTCCTGGGAGAGGGCCGGAAAGCACGAACTGCTCCGGCGAGTTCTCGTTGGCCACAATCAGGCCGCGCTCCCGGGCGAGGGCCTCGGCCCGGCTGCGATCCGACCCGACGGCGAGCATCCCGCCGGGCTCCCCGCTCTGAGCAGCGTCGTCCATCGCCCTGCCTCGCGCCACCACGATCCGAAGTCCGTCGAGGTCGTCGACCGCGCCCGCGGCCGCCAGCGCGCTGATCTCGCCGAGCGAGTGCCCGGCGAAGTAGTCGGGCCGCGGGCGACCGAGCTGCTCGTAGCCTGCGATCGAGGCGCAGTAGACCACCGGCTGGGCATACGCGGTCCCATCGGCGATCCGCTCGAAGGGATCCTCGCCGACCAGCTCGCTCGCCAGCTCGAGCAGATCGGGGCGCGCCTCGGCGACGAGCTCGCGGCTCGATACATCGCCTACGCCCTGTCCCGGAAACAGGATCGCTGAAGTCGAAGTCGCGCTGGCGTCCATGCCCCAAGGAGTAACCCGCTCCCGGGCCGGGTGAACGGCTATTGGCCTCCTCACCCCCGTTTGGGGGGGTTTCGGGGGAACGGCGGGGGATCCCGGCCGCGCCCGCGTTGTCGCCGGCTACGGGGAGCCCAGCCCGAGCTGTTCCGCGCGCTTGGCTGCCTCGGCGCGGTTGCGGACGCCGAGCTTCCGGTAAAGCGCGGTGGTGTGGTCCTTGACGGTGTGGGGCGAGAGGAAGAGCCGCTCGGCGATCTCCTTGTTGGTGGCGCCGGCGCCGATCAGCTCGAGGACCTCCCGCTCGCGCGATGACAGCGGCGTCACTGGCCCCTCGGCCTGGCGAGCGAACACCGTCATCCCGCGGCCCACCATCCGCACGGCGTTGGCCACCTCCTCGGCGCTCCAGTCCTTGGAGATGAAGCCCGACGCGCCGGCGGCCTTGGCCGTCTCCGGGGAGATCCAGCCCGCTCCGGAGATCAGCAGCACGCGCGTCCGGGGGGAGACGTCGCGCAGGGCCTCGCAGAGATCCGCGCCCGAGCGCTCGCCGAGGATCAGGTCGACCAGCGCGACGTCGGGTCGCATCCGCCGGGCGAGCTGGACGGCCTCGTCCGGCGTGCTCGCGGCCTCGCAGCGGCCGATCCAGGGCTGCCTGCCCAGCAGCAGACGAAAGCCCCACTGAACCACCGCGTGGTCGTCGACCACCAGGACGCTGAGCTTGCCCCCGCCGTTCAGCTGCTGGGAAGCACGAGGCGAATCCGCCATCGGTCCTCCTCCCTGCCGTACTCGAGCATTCCCCCTCGCTGCAGCGCCTCGTAGGAGGCGAGCCTCAGGCCCATTCGCGAGCCCCGCGCCGGCTTCTCGCCGGCCGGGGGCAGCCCGTCGTTCCGCACCTCGAGGACGAAGGCCCCGTCGGGGTCGGCGATGGAGACCTTCACCTCGGTCGGGTCCGCGTGCTTCTCCGCGTTGCGCAGAGCCTCGTTGAGGACCGAGACGGCCAGCGGCTCGAGCCGCCTCGGGATGTCGACGCCCTCCGACCATTCCACCGTCAGCGGCAGGTCCTTGTACTGGCGCCCGAGCCGGTCCAGCTCGGCCCTCAGGCTGCCCTCCTGCAGCTCCAGCACCGAACCGGTCCGCGATCCGATCAACGCCTCGCGCAGATCACCGAGAGCGGCCTTGATCTCGGCGGCGCACCGCCGACGGTCCTCGTCCGCGAGCGGGATGTCCGAGCCGAGCGCCAGCGAGATCCCGAAGAGACGCTGTGTGACCCGCTCGTGGACCTCGCGGGCCAGCTCGATGCGCTCGGAGAGTCGCCGGCTCCGCTCGAGCTGACGAGTCACCTCCCTGACGTGGCTGGCCAGCGCGGCCGTCCTACCCAGGGCGTGCATGGTCGAGCGCTCGGCGTCGGTGAGCTCGAACGGCTCACCGTCGCGATCGGCGAAGATCACCCCGAGCCAGCGACCCCCGGCGGCCACCGGGGTGCAGGTCAGCTTGATCACCCCCGGCAGATTCGCGTATCGCCCCGGGACGTCGCTCGCCAGGTCAGTCGTCTCCACCACCCGGTCCTCCGCCAGCGCCCGCTGGGCAATCGGCGTCTCCTCGAGGGTTCCGTAGCCGTGGGCGATGAACTCGCGATAGACGCCGTGGCTGCCCGCGGGCAGGACGAGCCGGCGTTCCGCGTCGTAGAGGAAGAGCACCGCCCGCTCCATCGAGGTCTGCTGGCACACGGCCTCGCAGATCCGGTCGTAGAAGTCATCGAGCTCGCGCTCCTCGTCCAGCTCGAAGAGGAGCCGGACGACGCCGTCCAGGGCGTCCGCGCTGAGGGACTGTTCGGTGCTCGCCACCTCTACGGCCTATCCCCGGATGCCGCCGCCGGTTACGGACCATCAGCCCCGATGCCCCGATTCGGGGGATGCCCGCTTGCCCCGAGCGTCGCGCGCCGCGCTCAGCGGGCCGAGCGGAGCGAGCGGCGGGCCCGCTCACGCTCGGCGGCGGCCGCGTCGCTGCCGAGGAACGGCTGCGTGACCCAGTAGACGATGTCCGGCAGTCGCTCCGGCAGCTCCGCAGTTGCGCCGTGGATCACCTCGCTGTAGAGCAGCTCCAGGACGCCGCCCACGATCGCCACCGAGGTGATGCCGGGGAGCTCGATCGGCGACTCGGCGCGGCCGACGTCCACGAGCTTGGCGACTCGGCGCAGAACCTCATCCCGGCGCACGAGGGCGTTCGGCCCCGCCGCGAGGACTTCGACGATGGCGAACCTGGCGCCCTCGGGCCAGCCGGCGAGCAGCTCGAGGAGGGCGCCCATCCCCGCCCGAATCCGCTCGGCCCAGGGGGCGTTCGGGCGCTCCTCGAAGGCCGTCGCCGTGGTCTCGAGCAGCCGGTCCGAGACCTGGTCGTAGGTGGTCAGGAAGCAGTCCTCGAGATCGTCGAAGACGTCATAGAAGGTCGCCCGCGACACGCGGGCCCGCGCGATCACGTCGACCACGCGCGTCTCGCCGTAGCCGCGCTCGGCCGCCGCTGACACCATCGAATCGATCAGGCGCCTCCGCTGAAGCTCGGTGACCGTTTCGCGTGGCAGGCCATGCCGGCCACGTGGCAGAGGCCGACCGAGGTCGATCGCTCTCCCCGCCAGCGCGTCGGCGGCGGCTGATTGCCTCGCCGAATCCGTCATCGAGCAGATCGGGCTGCCGGCGGCTTCCAGCCCATCAGGCACCTCCACGAATTTGACCCCCCGGTCCCGTCCCGTTAGCGGGTACTCGGGTGAACGGGCTGGATTCTAATGGCGGACGCCGACTCGCGGGCCGGCAGGCCGGCCAGGTTCAGGATGCGGAGGCGCTCGAGCAGGTCGGGACCGCTAGTCGACCGTCCAGGTGTCGCCGGAGCGCAGCAGGGCCGCGAGGTCGTCGTCCCCGAGGCCCACGCGAGCCGCGGCGAGCTCCTCACCAACGCCCTCGGCGTAGGTCGGCCGGTCGCTGGCCCGGATCACGCCGATCGGTGTCGGGCCAATCGGGCGATCGGCGAGGCGAGCCAGGGCGTAGGCGAGTGTGGGGTCGTCGGCGTCGTGAATGATCAGCGCCTCCTCCCCGACATCTGAGACGTCGGCGACCTCGAGGCGCCCTCTCCGCGAGCGGACCACCCCGCGCTCGCCCTCGGCACCGAAGCGAATCGGCTCGCCATCGAGCAGACGGATCTGGTTCGCCTCCTTGCCCTTGGCGCGAACCGCGTCGAATGCACCGTCGTTGAAGACGTTGCAGTTCTGGTAGATCTCGACGAAAGACGATCCGCGGTGGGCGGCCGCGGCCCGCAGAACCTCTGCCTCGTGGTCGCGATCGGTGTCGACCGTGCGGGCGACGAAGCTGGCGTCCGCCCCGAGCGCCAAGGCGACCGGGTTGAACGGGTGGTCCTGGGAGCCGAAAGGCGTCGACTTCGTGACCTTGCCCTCTTCCGAGGTCGGCGAGTACTGGCCCTTGGTGAGACCGTAGATCTGGTTGTTGAACAGCAGGATGTTGATCGGCACGTTGCGCCGTAGCGCGTGGATCAGGTGGTTGCCGCCGATCGAAAGCGAATCGCCGTCCCCCGTCACCACCCAGACCGACAGGTCCGGGCGCGACAGGGCAAGCCCGGTGGCGAGCGCGGGCGCGCGGCCGTGGATGCCGTGCACCCCGTAGGTCGACATGTAGTAGGCGAACCGCCCCGAGCAGCCGATCCCGGCGACGAAGACGATCTTCTCCGGTGGGATCCCCATCTCCGGCAGGAACTGCTGGACCGTGGCGAGGATCGCGTAGTCGCCGCAGCCCGGGCACCAGCGGGTCTCCTGGTCGGAGGCGAAGTCCTTCTTGGTGAGCGTCAGCGTGCCGCCGTTCGCCGCCTCCGGCGCGCCGCCGTTCGTGGGATGTCCATTGACGCTGGTCACGCTGGTTTCGCTCCTAACCCTAGGTACGAGCTGATCACCTCGTCGAGCTCCTCGGCGAAGATCGGCAGTCCCTCGACCTTGTTGTAGCGCTCCGCGTCGATCAGGTACTCCGCCCTGATCAAGCGCCAGAGCTGGCCCGTGTTGGTCTCGGGGATCAGCACCTTCTCGTAGGAGCGCAGCAGCTCACCGGTGTTCTTCGGCAGCGGGTTGAGATGGCGCAGGTGCGCGCAGGCGACCTTCCCGCCGCGGCGGCGGATCCGCCGTGCGGCGCCGGTGATCGCGCCGTAGGTCGAACCCCAGCCGAGCACCAGCAGATCGGCGCCATCGGGGTCGTCCGCGGCGAGCTCGCCGATCTCCTCGGCGATACCTGCGACCTTGGCGGCGCGGAGCTCGGTCATCCGAGCGTGATTGTCGGGCTCGTAGCTGATCTCCCCGGTGATGTCCTCCTTCTCGAGCCCGCCGATCACGTGAGCGAGGCCTGGCGTGCCGGGGAGCGCCCAGGGGCGGGCGCCGCGCTCGTCGCGGGCGTAGGGCTGGAAGCCGTCGGCATCGCTCCCGGCCGCGAAGCCCGGATCGATCTTCGGCAGTGAGCCGACCTCGGGGAGCCGCCAGGGCTCCGAGGAGTTGGCGATGAAGGTGTCCGAGAGCAGGATCACCGGCGTGCGGTAGGTGATCGCGATGCGGGCGGCCTCGAGCGCCGACTCGAAGCAATCCGCGGGAGTCGAGCCGGCGACGATCGGCAGCGGCGACTCCCCGTGGCGCCCGTACATCGCCATCAGCAGGTCGGCGGCCTCGGTCTTGGTCGGCATCCCGGTCGAGGGGCCGGCGCGCTGGACGTCGATCACCAACAGCGGCAGCTCGAGCGCGACGGCCAGGCCGATGGTCTCGGCCTTAAGGTCCATCCCGGGTCCCGCGGTCGCCGTGACCCCGAGGTGTCCGCCGAAGGCGGCGCCGAGCGCCATGTTGGCGGCGCCGATCTCGTCCTCGGCCTGGACGGTGCGCACCCCGAACTTCTTCTGGCGCGAGAGCTCGTGGAGGAGCTCGGAGGCCGGCGTGATCGGGTAGCTCGCGAGGAAGAGAGGCAGGCCGCTGCGAATGCTGGCGGCGATCAGACCGAGCGCGGTGGCGTTGGTCCCGTTGACCGCGCGGTAGGTGCCCGGCTGGGCCGGCGCGGGCTTGACGAGGTAGCTCACCTGAAGGAGCTCGGCGGTCTCGCCGAAGTTGAAGCCGGCCCGGAAGGCGGCGAGGTTGGCGTCGCGGATCAGCGGCTTCTCGGCGAACTTGCGCTCGATCCAGGCGATGGTCGAGTCGGTGGGGCGGCCGTACATCCAGGAGACCAGGCCGAGGGCGAAGAAGTTCTTGGAGCGGGCGGCGTCGCGCGAGCTGACGTCGATGCCCTCGGTCGCCCGAATCGTCATCGAGGTCATCGGGACGCGGAAGACCTGGTAGCTGTCGAGCGAGCCGTCCTCGAGGGGGTTCGAGTCGTAGCGGGCCTTGCCGAGGTTGCCCTTGGTGAAGCCGTCCTCGTTCGCAATCACGATCCCGCCCGGCTCGAGCTCGGCCAAGTTCGCCTTCAGCGCGGCCGGGTTCATCGCCACCAGCACGTTGGGGCGGCCGCCCGGGGTGAGGATCTCGCGCGAGGCGAAATGGATCTGGAACGCGGAGACCCCCGCCAGCGTGCCCGCCGGAGCGCGGATCTCCGCCGGGAAGTTCGGCAGCGTGACCAGGTCGTTGCCGATCAGCGCCGTCTCGGCGGCGAACAGGTTGCCGGAGAGCTGGATGCCGTCGCCGGAGTCACCCGCGAAGCGGATGACGACCCTCTCCTTCTCTTCGACCGTCTTCTGTTCCACCTGACACGGGCCCGCCCCCACTCGAGCCCGGTGTCCGAGTGTAGAGGGACGCCCGGCTCCGCTGAGAACAGCGTGCCGGACAGGATGGCCGGCCCTGACCTAGCCGCAAATTGCGCAGCTCGAGAGAGATCCAGGTTTTCAGGCTTCGAGCGCGGGCAAAAGGAGGAACTCGCCCGTTGTCGCGTACGGATTCCGCATGCTGGCGAGCGGGGGAAAGGCACGACGCAAACAGGAGGTGGCATCCATGTCCGCGTCCGGCACCGCCCCGGTCGGGCGGGGCGCGATCTTCCTCACGGGCGCCACCGGGTTTCTCGGGATGGAACTGCTGGCCCGTTACCTGGAGCGCACCGACCGCCACGTCTATGCCCTCGTTCGCCCTAGCGGCGGCGCCGAGGCCGACGAGCGCCTCCGGGCGGTGATCGAGGAGCTCAGCGGCGACACCGAGGCCTTCTCCGGGCGCTGGACGGCTGTCGCCGGCGACGCCGAGGCGCCGGGACTGGGCATCGAGCCAGCCTGGCAATGCGAGCTGGCGGCCGAGGTCGACGATGTCGTCCACAGCGCCGCCTCGATCTCTTTCTCCCTCCCCCTGGAGGAGGCGCGGCGGATCAATGTCGCAGGGACGCGTCGGCTGCTCGACTTCGCCGAGCTCTGTCGCGAGCGGGGCGGTCTGCGCAGGTTCGCCTACGTCTCGACCGCCTACGTGGCCGGCGATCATCGCGGTCGCTTCGGGGAGGACGAGCTCGACGTGGGCCAGGAGTTCCGCAACTCCTACGAGCGCTCGAAGTTCGAGGCGGAGCGATTGGTCCGCGAGCGCGGGAACGCGCTACCGGTGCAGATCTTCCGCCCCAGCATCATCGTCGGAGAGCAGTCGAGCGGATGGACGGCGAGCTTCAATGTCCTGTACCCGCCACTCAAGGGCTTCGAGGCCGGTGCCTTTCCGGCGCTTCCGGCCCGCCCCGACACGCCGGTCGACGTCGTGCCCGTCGACTACGTCGCCGATGCGATCTTCGAGCTCGCCGAGCGACCCGCCGAGCGCGGCGAGGTTCATCACCTGGTCGCAGGAGAGCGGGCAACCACCGTCGGCCGCCTCGCAGAGCGCGTCGGTCGCTACTTCAGGCGCCGCCCTCCGCGCCTGCTACCGCCGCGCCTCTACCGGCTCCTCATCCACCCCCTGCTCGTCGCGGTGAGCCGCGGGCGGCGCCGGCGCGCGCTGCGCAGGACCGAGGCCCTGTTCCCATACTTCTCCATGCGGGTCCGCTTCGACGACCGTCGCGCGCGGGCGCGACTCGAGCCGGCCGGAATCCGTCCGCCGCGACCCGAGAGCTATCTCGAGCGCCTGCTTGACTTCGCGGTCGCCGCGCGGTGGGGCAAGCGGCGGTTGACGCGGACCGAAGCGCAGCGCTGAGTCTCGGGGGACTGCGACGCGGGCGGTCGCGGTGTGGTTGAGTGCCGCCCCGTGCACCGAAAAGTGGGTATCTGCCTGACGGCGGTTGCTCTCGGGCTGGTCGTCGTGAGCGGCGCGAATGCCGCCGAGCCGTCCTTCAACGCGCACGGCAGCGTCGAACAGGTCTACGCGACCGGCCTGCCACCGGGCGCCGAGACGTCGTTGCTCGACCCGGCCGGCCAGGTGGTCGCGACCAGGAACGCCAACGACCTGGGCGGGCTGCTGTTCCGTAACGTCCCGCCGGGAGACGGCTACCGCGTCCGCCTGGTGACAGACGGCGAGACGTCTGGGCCGCTGACGGTGCTGACGACGCAGTCGGCGCCGCCGTCGACGCAGATCTATGACCAGACCGTCCCCTCCGA
>JBKOYL010000104.1:0-6157 GCA_046725395.1 Actinomycetota bacterium
GCCAGCGAGCAGAACTCGACAGGCTGCTCGATCAGCGCGTGGGTTCCGACGACCAGCTGAGGCTCCCCCGCGGCGAGGGAGTCGAGCAGCTCGCGCCGGCGCGCGGGCAGCGTCGCGGAGGTGAGGAGCGTGACGGGAACCGGCTCGGTTGCGAGCAGGGTCTCGAGGGTGCGGAAGTGCTGCTCGGCGAGCGTCTCGGTGGGCGCCATCAGGGCCGCCTGGTGGCGGGCCTCGATCGCGCGGAGCATCGCGTAGAGCGCCAACAGCGTCTTCCCGCTGCCCACTTCGCCCATCAGCAGCCGCTGCATCGGCTGCGCGCGTCTCAGATCGGAGTCGATCTCCTCGATCGCGCGCCGCTGGTCGCCGGTCAGCTCGAAAGGCAGCGATTCGAGCCAAGAGCCGACCAGCCCGGCTGGCACCGGTAGCGGAATTCCCCGATCGCCGGAAGCGCGACGTCCGCGCCGCGAGATCAAGGCCGCCTGGTAGAGGAAGAGCTCCTCGAAGGCCAGGCGCTCCCGCGCGGCCTCGGCGGCATGCTCATCGGGCGGGAAGTGCGAAGCGGCCAGGCAGTCGGCGGCGACGGCCATGCGCAGTTCGCGACGCACCCGGCCGGGGATCGGCTCCACCGCATGGCGAGCGAGCGGCAGGGCCTGCCAGATCCACTCGCGGAGGCGCTGCGGGCGGACGCGCTCGCTGGCCGGGTGCACGGGGACGATCCCGGTCGTGTGCAGGCCGGTGGGCGCGAGGGTGCTCCGACCGGAGGGAGGAGCAACCCGATTTGCGTTGGAGTCGAGCAGCTCGTGCTCGGAAACGGTGAACCCCCGCTTCTCGAGCTTGCCGTGCAGCAGCAGGCGGGTTCCGATCTGGAGACGATCGGCGAGCCAGGCCCGGTTGAACCAGATCGCCTTCGCCTTGCCACTTGCGTCGAAGACGTCCGCCTCGAGGATCGTCAGGCGGGGCCTACGGGTCGGACGCACCCTCGCACCGGCGACCTCGACATCCACCGTGGCCTCCTCCCCCAGCTTCAGCTCCGCCAGTCGTATCGGCTCGGCCCGGTCGCGGTAGCCGTGCGGGAGGTGCCTGAGCAGATCCCCCAGGTTCGCGATCCCCATCTCGCCCGCTGCGGCAGCCAGCTTTGGCCCCGCGCCGCGGAGCTTCGAGATCGGGGCGTCCAGGAGCGGCGGGCGCGGCAGCGACTTGAGCGGCGCTCCTAGCAACGCCTCGCGGGTGAGCGGCTCGCCGCCTCCCAGCGCGCGGGGCACGAACGCCGCGGCTGAGAGGCGATCACGCTCGAGGGCGGCCTCCATGGCGACAGAGGCTAGGCAGCCAGGCGGCGTCAGACGATCTCGGCCGAGACGCCGCGATGACGGCGCTGCCAGAGGACGGGACCCCCCCTCACCTCACTGCGCCGCGAGAAGCCACCAGTAGTGCGGCTGGCCGCCCTCGTGGATCTCGAGCTCGACGCCCTCCGGCGCATGACCTTCCAGCTCCTCGAGCGCGATCGGCGCTCCCTCGCCGCCGATCACGGTCAGGATCTCCGCGCCCTCGGCGAGCCGCGCCATCGTCTCCGTCAGCGTCGATCCAGCCCCTCCCCAGGCCACGATCTCGTCGCCGACGAACCCGACTGCGTCTCCCTTGACGAAGCGCCCCTTGGCGTCGTCGCGCGCGGCCGGCGCGACTGAGCCTGCCCGGATCCCGCCCAGCGCAACGGCGATCCGCTCCGCGTTCTCGTCGATCGACGCCCGGGGATCGAGCTCGACCAGGGCGGCGAGGCCGGCCTGCTGCGAGGTGCAATCGACCACGCGTGCATGTTTGTCCGAGAGCTCGGCGGCACGCTCGGCACCCATCACGACGTTGGGGTTGTTCGGAAAGACCAGCACCTCCTCCGAGGGGACCTCGTGGATCGCCGCGAGCAGGTCGTAGATAGAGGGATTGAACGTCTCCCCCCCGTCGACCACGAACGCGCCGAGCCCCTCGTAGAGCTCGCGCATGCCGCGGCCCGCCACGACCCCCACGGCGGCGCAGCGGCCAGCCTGCAGCCGCTCCCGGCGCTCCGCAATCTGCTCGCGCATGTCGCCGACGTCGAGCTTGGAGACCGTACCCGAGCTGTCGAACAGCGCCACGGCCGCCTCTGGTTCGTCCGTGTGCACGTGCACCTTCAGGGTCGCCTCGTCCCCGACCACCAGCACGGAGTCCCCGAGCTCCTCCAGCCGCGGAACGAAGGAGCGGCTTACCAGCCCGGAGCCGGTGACGATGAAGTTCGTGCAGTAGCGATAGCGGCTGTCCTCGTGATGGGGACGGGTGTCGGCGGCGGGCGCATAGTGCGGCAACACAGCCGAGATCCCGTCATCGCCGCGGAGCCCCGCGACGACGCCGGCCAGGATGACGACCAGCCCATGTGCCCCCGCGTCCACGACACCGGATTCACGGAGGATCTCGAGCTGCTCCGGGGTCCGGGCGACCGCCCGCTCGCCGTCGCGTACCGCTCCCTCGAGGAGCTCCGCCAGCAGCGCATCCTGCTCGGCGGGCGTGGCATCGGGTGAGAGTCGCGTCTCGTCCATGTGAGCCAGCCGCCTCGAGATCGAGTGGGCCATCTCGCGGAAGACGGTCAGCATCGTGCCCTCCGCCGGCTCTCGGACCGATTCGTACGCAGCGTCGGCGGCGCGCGCGAAGGCGGCGGCGACCAGCATCGGGTCCACCAGCTCACCGGGCCGACTGGCGAGCTCCTGGGCGGCGCCGCGGACGATCTGGCTGAGGATCACGCCGGAGTTGCCGCGGGCGCCCATCAGAGCGGCGCGGGCGAGGGCGTTGACCAGCTCGGTGCGGCCGACCTCGTCGACCATCTGGCCGTCCAGGCGATCGAGCTCATCGCTCACCGCGCGCAGCGTCAACGCCATGTTGTCCCCGGTGTCACCGTCGGCGACCGGGAACACGTTCAGGTCGTTGACCTCCTTGCGCCGCTCGTCCAGATGGGCGGCAGCCGCGCGGATCACGCGTCGGAATCGCTCTATCGAGGGGTCGGCCATGCGGGGATTCAGCGGGAGACCTTAGCCCCCAGCCGAGGCCTTCGCCCAGCGGCCGAATCTAGGCCGCCTTGGTGACCTTGTTCGACTTCAGGCAGCGGGCGCAGACGTAGACCCGCCGGGTGCGGCCATTCGCCTCCCGGATGCGGACTTTCTGGAGGTTCGGGTTGAAGCGCCGCCTGGTCGCGACCATCGAGTGGCTTCGCGAGTTTCCGAACGCGGGGCGCTTGCCGCAGCTGTGACAGACACGGGCCATGGGACGCGGCATGGTAGCCAACAATCAACGGCCGCCTCCTCCGTTTCAATAACCGGGGCGCTCCTGGCGGAGCGCCTCGCATCAACGGGGGCGGCCGACTAGATCCCCGACCGGAGGGCCGCCATTTGCATCACGGCAATCGCCGCGTTGCGGCCCTGGTCGCGCTTGTCGCCGCCCGCCCGCGCCTCGGCCTGCTCGCGGGTGTCGCAGGTGATCACCCCGAAGGCGCAGGGGACGCCGGTGTCGAGCTGCACCCGCTGGATGCCGCGGGCCGCCTCGGCGCAGACGTAGTCGTAGTGGTTGGTCTCGCCGCGGATCACGACGCCGAGACAGGCGACGCCGGCGAACCGCCCCGACTCCGCGCACCACTTCGCCGCCAGCGGCAGCTCGAAGGCGCCCGGCACCTCGTGGGTGTGGACCGAGGTCGGCGCCACCCCTTGCTCGTCGAACGCCTCGACCGCGCCGTTCACGAGCCGCTCGGCGAGGTCCTCGTAGAAGGTCGCGACGCAGATCGCGAACTCCATCGTCGGCAGGTCGGCCACGTCGGCAACCTATTCCCACCCGTGGCCCACTGCGCCGGGTTAGTCGCCGGGCGGGTAGTCCCGCCGGCCGCCGCTTCGAGCCTCCTCACCCCTTCCGGCCTCGCGCCGGGCCTCCTCATCCTTGCGATGCTCCTCGTAGATCAGCTGCTCGTCGAGGGGCAGTCCCTGGTGGTGGAGCGCATGACCGAGCCGCTCGCGCTTGGCCCGCAGGTAGGCCTCGTTGTGCGGATTGGGCACCGCCTGGATCGGGACCTGGTCGGTGACCGAGAGCTCGTAGCCCTCGAGGCCGAGGATCTTCTTCGGGTTGTTGGTGAGGATGCGGATGCTCGACAGCCCGAGGTCGACCAGGATCTGGGCGCCGATCCCGTAGTCGCGCAGATCGGCGGGGAGCCCGAGCTTGAGGTTGGCGTCGACCGTGTCCAGGCCCTCCTCCTGGAGCCTGTAGGCGCGCAGCTTGTTGAGCAGGCCGATGCCGCGCCCCTCTTGCGAGAGATAGAGCAGTACGCCCTCGCCCTCGCGCTCGATCATGGCCAGCGCCGCCTCGAGCTGCTCGCCGCAGTCGCAGCGCAGCGAGTGGAAGACGTCGCCGGTCAGGCACTCGGAGTGCACGCGCACGAGAACGTCCTCCGAGCCGGCCACCTCGCCCTTGACCATCGCGACGTGGTGCTTGTCGTCGATCAGCGAGCGGTAGCCGACGGCGGTGAACTCGCCGAAGGCGGTGGGCAGCCTGGTGGAGACGATCCGCTCGACCAGCTTCTCGGTGCGCCGCCGGTAGGCGATCAGGTCGGCGACCGTGATCATCTTGAGGTCGTGCCTGGCGCAGTAGCCGACCAGGTCGGGAACCCGCGCCATCGTCCCGTCCTCGTTCATCACCTCGCAGATCACCCCGGCGGGGATCAGGCCGGCGAGGCGCGCCAGGTCGACGGCGGCCTCGGTCTGCCCGGTGCGCTCGAGCACTCCGCCGTCCTTTGCCTTGAGTGGGAAGACGTGCCCTGGCTGGACCAGGTCGTCGGGGCGCGAGTGGGGGTCGATCGCGACCTGGATCGTCCGGGCGCGATCGGCGGCCGAGATCCCGGTGGTCACTCCCTCACGGGCCTCGACCGAGACGGTGAAGGCGGTCTGGAAGGGCGCCTCGTTCTTCGCGGCCATCAGGTAGAGCCCAAGCTCCTGGCAGCGCTCGTCGGTGAGCGCGAGGCAGATCAGGCCGCGGCCGTGGGTGGCCATGAAGTTGATCGCCTCGGGAGTCGCGAACTGCGCCGCCATGGTCAGGTCGCCCTCGTTCTCGCGGTTCTCGTCGTCGCAGACGACCACCATCCGGCCACGGCGGATGTCCTCGATCGCCTCCTCGATGGTTGCGAAGGGGGTCGCCTTCTTGGTCTCGGTCAGCTTTCGCTCCTCGGTTGCCATCAACTACTCCTTATCGCTTGCTAAGGGTGACAGGCCCGCCTCGGCGGACAGCTGGCGGCGGACGTAGCGGGCCAGCACGTCGCACTCGACGTTGACGCGCTCCCCCGGCTCGAGGGCGCCGAGCGTGGTGCGTTCCAGCGTCTCGGGGATCAGCGAGGCATCCACGTGCGGACCTTCGAGTGCGGCGACGGTGAGGCTGACGCCCTCAATCGCGATCGAGCCGCGCTCGACGACATAGGGCAGCAGCTCCGCCGGGAGCTCGACCCGCAGCCGCTTCGCGAATCCCTCCGGAATGAGCTCGACGACCGTCGCAGTGCCGTCGACATGCCCTTGGACGACGTGCCCGCCGAGACGGTCGGTCGGCCGCAGCGGGAGCTCGAGGTTCACCGGGGAGCCGGTTTCGAGGCCACCGAGGGTGGTCAACGACAGGGTCTGATGCATTACGTCGACGGCGAAGGCTCCCCCGTCGATCGAGGTCACCGTCAGACAGGCGCCGCTGACGGCCACCGAGTCACCGGGGCTCAGCTCGGAGGCGAGCTCGGCGGTGATCCGGAGGTGGGCCCCCTCATCCGAGGCCACCACGGATTCGACACGCCCCAGCTCCTGCACCAGTCCCGTGAACATCAGGGGCTCACCTCGATCACCACTCCCGCAGCCTGGCTCGGACCAGGAGATCCTCACCCACCTGCTCGAAGGCCGTGTCCAGCGGGCGGACCCCCTCGGCGATCCGGGCGACCCCCTCCCCCTCCAGGACGGCCCGCGCGCGCGCAGCGCCCACCAGAACGGGAGCGACGAAGAGCCTGATCTCGTCGATCTCACCCGCGTCGAAGAGCGCTCCGGCGAGGGTTGGCCCGCCCTCGACGAGCAGGTCCTGGACCTCGCGGCGGCCGAGCTCGTCCAGCGCGGACTCCAGGCGGGCGCGCGGGCTG
>JBKOYL010000015.1:0-15813 GCA_046725395.1 Actinomycetota bacterium
ATGGCGTCGAGCATCTCGCGGCGATCCCGATCGGTGGCGGAGGTGTAGCGGCTCACAGGCGACCCATCGTAGTGAGGCTCACCGATGGGGCCACGGTCCGCTAATCCCTCGGTTCCTGAGCGCGGTAGGTGACCACTTCGACGCGCTCTAGCGCCACCAGGCCCTCCGTGACCATCTCGTCGATCTGTTGACTTCTACGTAGAGGCCATCAGAGGCGGTGGCCGCGGTTAGGAGCGAGCCTCATCGCTCGGACTGAAGAATAGGGTGCGCGCATGCGAAGGGAGTCGCTCAGAGCCGGGATTCGGGCGGGAATCCCCTTCGCGATAGCGGCCGGGGTGCTCGCAATCTCGTTCGGGGTCGTGGCCGAGCCGGTGGTCGGCACCGAGCCGACCTTGGTGATGTCGGCGTTCGTGTTCGCCGGCTCGGCTCAGTTCGGGTCGGTGGCGGTGCTCGGGGCCGGCGGCGGCCTGGCCGCGGCGGTGGCCGCCGCGGTGCTGCTCAATGCGCGCTACCTGCCGATGGGTATCGCGCTCGCTCCGTCGCTGCGCGGTCGGTGGCTCCGCCGCGCCGCGTACGGGGAGTCGATGATCGACGCCTCCTGGGCGATGGCGAATCGCGGTGGCGGCCGCTTCGATCCCGACTTTCTGGTCGGCGCGACCCTCCCCTCCTATCCGGCCTGGGTCGGGGGCACGGTGATCGGCGTACTCGCCGGCGACCTGATCGGCGACCCCGCCGACCTCGGCCTCGACGCGCTCTTCCCGGCGTTCTTCCTCGCTCTGCTTCTCGGCGGCGAGCTGCGCAGCGACCGCACCGCCGCGGTCGTCGCTGCGCTTGGAGCCGCGGTCGCTCTGGCGCTCACGCCGGTCAGCCCAGCTGGGGTGCCGGTGATCGCGGCCAGTGCCGCCGCTCTGCTCGGGCTACGACGCAGACCCGCTGCGCCGGGACCCGAGCGAGCCGAGGGCCACCCCGAGATCGAGGGGGACCCGGTTGGGTGAGGACTGGGTCCTGGTCGGGTGGCTGATCGCCACCACCGCGGCGATTCGCGCCGCCGGCCCGGTCGCGCTGGGCGGTCGCGACCTGCCGGCGCGGGCCATGAGCGTGATCGCCCTGCTTGCACCGGCGCTGCTGGCGGCCCTGGTGGTGACCCAGACGTTCGGGGGCGAGAGCTCCGAGCTGAGCCTGGACGAACGCGCCCTGGGGGTCGCCGGCGCGGGCGTCGTCCTCGCCTTGCGTGGAGGCATCCTCCTCGCCATGGCGGTCGCGATGGCGCTGACGGCCGGCGCCCGCGCCGCGGTCGGCTGAGTCAGTCGGACTCTTCCAGGAGCTTCTTGTAGGCGGCTGCGTCCATCAGCTGATCCGCCTCCGAGGGATCGGAGAGCTTCACCTTGACCATCCAACCCTCGCCGTAGGGGTCCTGGTTGATCTTCTCCGGGTTCTCCGCGATCGTCGAGTTGACCTCGGTGACCTCGCCGGACAGCGGCGCGTAGACGTCGGAGACGGCCTTGACGGACTCGACCTCGGCGTAGGCCTGGTCCTTGGTCACCTGCTTGCCGGCCTCCGGTGGCTCGTAGAACACGACCTCGCCGAGCGCGTCCTGCGCGTACCAAGTGATCCCGAAGGTCGCGGTGTCTCCCTCGACGCGCGCCCAGTCGTGCTCGGGGTGGTAGCGAAGATCCTCCGGATAGCTCTCTTCTGCCACGGCTGAAACCTATCTATCTCGCCGCGACGGGGGTCAGTCCTTCGAGTAGAGCGGCGCCTTGCGGACCTCGGCCCGGCGCCGCGTGCCGCGCACGTCGATCTCGATCTCGCTGCCGGGCTCCGAAAGGTCTCTTCGAACGTAGCCCATCCCGATGCCCACCTCGAGGCAGGGCGAGAGTGTGCCGCTGGTCACCACCCCCACCTGCTCGTCGCCGCTCAAGATCGGGTTTCCCTGGCGCGGGATTCCCGATCCCGTGATCGCGAACGGCCTCAGGATCTCGGCGGGCCCCGCCTCGCGGACCTTCCGGCATGCCTCGGAGCCGACAAAGCCCGTGTCCTCCTTCACGCACCAGCCGAGCGCCGCCTGGATCGGCGTCCGCTCCTCGGTCAGGTCGTTGCCATAGAGGCAGTAGTTGACCTCGAGCCGCAGCGTGTCACGCGCGCCAAGGCCGGCCGGGGAGGCGCCTCCGCCGATCAGCGCGTCCCAGACCGTCGTCGCGCCCTCCGGTGCGATCAGCAGCTCGACCCCGTCCTCGCCGGTGTAGCCCGTCCCGCAGACGAGCGCCGGCACGCCCGCCACCGTCATCTCGGCCGTGTGAAAGCGAGCCGGCAGCTCGCTCTCGGCCAGCCTGCCGACGATGGCGCGGGCCTCCGGGCCCTGCACGGCGAGCATCGCGTAGGCCTGGAGCCGGTCCCGGACCTCGGCGTCGAACTCGACGGCGTGGGCCTCGAACCACTCGAAGTCGCGGTCGTGGTTGGCCGCGTTGGTGACCGTCAGGTAACGATCGTCCGCGAGCCGGTAGGTGAAGAGGTCGTCGAGCACCCCGCCGTCCTCCCGGCAGAGGCAGGAGTACTGCGCCCCGCCCACCTCGATCTTGGAGATGTCGTTCGTGAGCAGCCGCTGGAGCAGCTCGGCGGCACCCGGTCCCTCCGTCTCGATCTCGCCCATGTGGGAGACGTCGAAGACGCCGCAGGTGTTGCGCACGTTCAGGTGCTCCGCCCTGATCCCCTCGTAGGAGACCGGCATCTCCCAGCCCGCAAACGGGACCAGCTTGGCGCCGGCGGCGACGTGCGCCTCATACAGCGGCGTCCTCTTCAGCGTCCCTGCTTCCACGGCCCGGCACGATACTGCGGGGCATGTGGATGACCGGCAGGGGCCCTTTGTCGACTTCCTCCGGCTATTCCGAAGGAAGGCGCCAAACGCCGGTTTCGACGCCGGTCTACTTCAGGAAGTCCGGGACGTCGATCTCGGACTCGGAGATGCGCAGGTCGCTGAGCGTCTCCCGACCTCCGCGGACGGCGGCGGGCCGGCGCTCGGCCGCCCGGGCCGTGAACTCCGGGGCGCGGGCGATCATCTCGAAGCCCTCGAAGCCGGTCGCGATCACGGTGACCCGGACCTCCTCGTGCATCGAGGAGTCGACCACGGCGCCGAAGACGATGTTGGCGTTGGCGTCTGCAGCCTGAACCCCGAGGCGCGCCGCCTCGTTGACCTCGAAGAGCCCGAGATCCTCGCCCCCGGTGACGTTCAGCAGCATCCCCTTGGCGCCGTCGATCTGCTCCTCGATCAGCGGCGAGGTAATCGCGGCCTTGGCCGCCTCGACGGCCCGGTTCTCGCCCGTGCCGGTGCCCACGCCCATCAGCGCGGAGCCCGCCTGGTGCATGACCAGCCGGACGTCGGCGAAGTCGAGGTTGATCAGACCCGGGATCGTGATCAGGTCCGTGATGCCCTGGACGCCCTGGCGAAGGATGTCGTCGGCCTCGCGGAAGGCCTCCAGGATCGTGGTGCGCCGCTCGACGATCTGCAGCAGCTTCTCGTTCGGGACGGTGATCAGCGTGTCGACCTCCTTGCGGAGTCGGTCGATTCCCTCCTCGGCCTGCGCCATGCGCTTCCTGCCCTCGAACTCGAAGGGTTTCGTGACCGCGCCCACGGTGAGGGCGCCGATCTCCTGCTTGGCGATCTCGGCGATCACCGGGGCAGCGCCGGTGCCAGTGCCGCCACCCTCGCCGCAGGTGATGAAGATCATGTCGGCACCCTTCAGCGCGTCCTTGATCTCGTCCCGCGACTCGGCCGCCGCGCCGGCGCCGACCTCGGGATTGGCGCCCGCGCCGAGGCCCTTGGTCAGGTTGTGGCCGATGCCGATCTTGACGTCCGCGTCACAGGCCTGCAGCGCCTGTGCGTCGGTATTGACCGCGACGAACTCGACACCGCGCAACCCCGCGTCGACCATGCGGCTGACCGCGTTCGAGCCGCCGCCGCCGACGCCGACCACCTTGATCACTGCCAGGTATGAGGTCTCCATTGTTGGTCCTGCTCCGAGCCCCGCTTTCGCCGCCGATCGGTTGGGGCTATCCCGATCTACGCACAGGGTACGCGCTTTCCTGCCCCGCGCAAGGCTTGACCCTCAAGTCTCGCTTGAGAGTGGCAATGGGGTAAGTCTCGGCTCGAGGTCTAGGTTCAGGGTTGGTTGAGGGAGCCTAAATGCCCTGCAAATGACGTATTTCACGGGCACTCGGGAGGCCGGGTGCCGTGGCGCCCCACCCAATTGCGGCGGCCTGCGTTTGTGCTGCACGGAGCCTTGCAGAGGAGGTTCGGGGGCGCCGAGACGGCTCCTCAGCCTCCGGACACGGGCCGCTCCGGGACGCTCACGTCCAGGTAGGAGGGAGAGCCTCGCTCGGGTCCGGACAGGACCGCGACCGCGGCCGACCATTTGTCGGCGGGCCGTGAGCCGTCCCCGAAGCGGACCTCGGGGCCGTTCTCAAGCTCGACGACGACGCCGCCGTGATCCTCGTCCCAGCTCGAGGAGGTGATCCGCTCCCGCAGCGGATCGGGGGTACCCCCGAGGATCGCCGCCTGGGCGGCCGCGTCCTCACCGAGGCGGGCGCCCCGGGCCGTGGCACCCTCGATTCGCGGCAGCGCCTCGGCGTCGAAGCGCGCCCCCGCGAGCAGATAGCCGTCGGCCGATACCGGCGTGCTCCGGCCACGAACTTGAACGAGCGCCACCGGTAGACGCTCGGTCACCCGGACGTGGAGGGTGTGGGGGAAGCTCGTGCTGGCGCTGACCGACGCGACGGTGGGAAAGCGGGAGACGGCTTCCCGCAGCTCGCCGTCCTTGATGTGGAGCGTGGTCATGTCGCCGCTCACCCGCTCGATCGCCGAGCGGATCCCCCGCTGGCCGGTGGTCGCGCCGTCGACCGTCACCTCGTCGATCGCGAACCACGGGAGATCGCGGAACCACAGCATGTAGCCGGCGTAGAGGGCGACGAGCAAGGCTCCGGCGGCGATCGCACGGCGGCGGATGACAGCCCCGCGGGCCGCGGGCCTGGAACGGACCGCGGTAGATCCGGCCGCGGCCTTCCTGCGAGCCGAGTTGGGCCGGCGTGGGCTCAGAGCTCGAGTTGCCATTACTCCGAATTCAGCGCTCGAGGCTCCATTCCTCCGGCCAGCTGACCTCGCCGAGTACCTGAACCTCGGGCTCCAGCTCGACTCCGAAGCGCTCCAGCACCCGGCGCCGCGCCTCCGCCATCACGGCGAGTATGTCCGCGGTCGTCGCCCCGCCGGTGTTCTCCACGAAGTTCGCGTGCTTCGGCGAGAGCCGGGCACCCCCCGCCGCCAGGCCGCGGCAACCCGCTGCGTCGAGCAGCTGTCCCGCGGAGCGGCCCTGAGCCCGCGGGTCGTCCGGGTTCATGAACGTCGACCCGAACGTCTTGATTCCGGAGGGCTGGGCCTCCTTTCGCCTCCGCCGCATGGCGGCCATGGTTGCCTTCACGTCGGCCGGATTCGCCTCGGCGAGCGCGAAGGTCGCCGCGGCGACCACCTCGCGGTCCCCGAGGTTCGATCCCCGATATCGGAAGCCGAGGTCCTCGGGGCGGCGCTCCTCGGCTCCGCCGGCGGTGCAGACCGTGATCCGCGCCAGGACACGGCCGAGTTCGCCGCCGTAGGCGTTGGCGTTCATCCGGACCGCACCCCCAACGGTGCCCGGGATGTTGACTCCGAACTCGAGGCCCGCCAGCCCCCAGCCGGCCGCCTTGGCGGCGGCGGAGGGCAGCCTGGCCCCGCCGCCGCAGAGGACCTTCGCTCCCCGACGCTCGATCCCGGTCAGCCCTCCCGCCAGCTTGAGCACGAGCCCCCGGAACCCCTCGTCGGAGACGAGCAGGTTCGAGCCGGAGCCGACTAGGCCAATCCGAAGCTCCTCCGCCTCCGCCCAGGCGAGCAGCTCGATCAACTCGCGCTGGGAGCTCGGTCGCCCGAAGTAGTCGGCCGCCCCACCCGCCCGGACCGTCGTCAGCTTGGAGAGCGGGTAGTCGTGCTCCACTCCGGCGGGCGCAGCCATCACTCGGCTCCCTCCTCGACGAGAGCCTCGGCGAGCCTATGGATGTCGCCGGCGCCGATCGTGATCAGCACGTCGCCCTCGCCCAGCCGCGGTCGCAGGGCCGCCGCGGCGGCCTCCGCGGTCGGCAGCCACCAGACGCGTCGTCCGCGCGCCTGATCCGCGGCGGCCTGGGCGACCAGCAGCCCACTGACGCCCGAGAGGGGCCCCACGGGCTGCTCCCGCGCCGGGTAGACGTCGAGAACGGCCACCTCGTCCGCCGCCGCGAGCGCCGTCCCGAACTCCGAAGCCAGCGCCTTCGTCCGTGAGTAGAGGTGAGGCTGGAAGGCGGCGATCAGGCGGCGGGGCTCGAGCTCCCGGGCCGCCTCGAGGGTGGCGGCGACCTCGGTGGGGTGGTGTGCGTAGTCGTCGTAGACGCGGGCTCCGTTCGCCGTGCCCTTGAGCTCAAGACGCCGGGCCACCCCCGGGAAGTCCGCGAGCGCCGCGGCGCACTCGCCGGCGTCGAAGCCGGCCAGTGCGAGCCCCCCGATCGCAGCAAGAGCGTTGGCCACGTTGTGGCGCCCGGGAAGCCCGATGACGACCTCCGTGTCGATCCCAGCGCCCTGGGCACGGAACCGCGTGCCTCCGCCCTGCACCGTGCGGATCTCGCTCGCGAGCAACTCCGCGGTCACGCCTTGCGAGGCAACCTCCCGGTGTCGCGATGCACGAGCTTGCCTCGGCCGCTCGTCGAGCGCGAAGCGGACGACGCGCTGGGCCTCTTGCCCGGGAAGCCGGACGTCCGCGCCGGTGAGTAGGCCGGAGACCGGGGAGGAAAACGCGGCGAACGCGTCGGAGAGCTCGGCCAGTGAGCTCCAGCGGGAATGGTGGTCGAGCTCGAGGTTCGTGATCACCGCCACCTCGGGCTGCAGCTTGAGGAAGCTGCCGTCGCTCTCGTCGGCCTCCGCGACCACCCACTCGCCCTCACCCCAGCCGGCGTTCGTAGCCGCGCCGCCGGGCCCCGCCCCCGGCAGCTCGCCGCCGAGAAAGAAGGCGGGATCCGCGCCGACCGCCCGCAGCGCCCAGACGCACATCGCCGCCGTCGTGGTCTTTCCGTGCGTCCCAGCCACCGCCAGCAGCCTCTTGTGCGCACAGAGCTCGGCGAGCAGCTCGCCCCGGTGGATCACCGTCTGGCCGCGTTCCCTGGCGTGGACGAGCTCGGGATTGTCCTCCGGCACCGCAGTCGAGAACACGACCTCCGCGTCCGCCGGCACCTGGCCCGCGTCGTGCCCCACGCTCGGCTGGATCCCCGCGGCCCGCAGGCGCTCCATATAGGACGACTCCGCGCGGTCGGAGCCCGTCACCTCGGCGCCGAGCGAGCCACAGACGAGCGCGAGGCCGCTCATTCCGGCACCGCCGATCGCGATGAAATGGAGCCGCCGGCCCTTCATCGCCTCACCGCCAGGACCTCGCGCGCGATGCGCTCGGCCGCGTCCGGCTTCGCCAACCGTCGCGCCGCGATCGACATCACCCGGAGCCGGTCCTCGTCCGCGAGCAGCCCCGCGACCTGGCCGCTGAGCCGCTCGGGAGTGAGCTCGGCGTCGGCGATCACGACGGCGGCGCCACCGTCCGCCATCCAGCGCGCGTTAGTCGTCTGGTGGTCTCCGGTCGCATGCGGAAAAGGAATCAGGATCGCGGGTCGGCCCGCCGCCGCGATCTCCATCACCGACCCGCCGGCTCGCGCCACCACCAGGTCCGCCGCGGCGAGCACGTCCCCGAGATTCGGCTCGTACTGGATCAGGATGTAGCGCTCGGGACGGCCCTCCTCGTCCCAGCGCCGTCGCAGCTGCGCGTAGTCGCGGCGGCCCGCGACGTGGACCACCCAGGGCTGGCCGACATGGTCGTGCGGCAGCCCCCGCTCGGGCGTCGCGAAGGCGTCGAAGGCCGCCAGGTTGACCGAGAGCGCCCCGAGGCTGCCCCCGAAGACCGTGACGCAATCGGCCGGCTCGGGAATGCCGAAGCGACGGCGAGCCACGGTCGGATCGGCTTCCAGCACGGCGCGCGGGATCGGCCTGCCCGTGACCACGTAGGCCCCGCCGTCACGGCCCGGGATCGGGAACGAGAGGCAGATCCGGCGCGCCCGACGGGCCAGCAGGCGGTTGGCGAGCCCGAGGTGGCTGTCCGCCTCGGTGAGGACCAGGGGCAAGCCCATCCTGGTCGCTGCCACGCCCGCCGGCCCCGCGACGTAACCGCCGCCGCCCAGGACGACGTCCGCTCTCCGACGCTCGAGGGCGCGCCGTGCGGCGCCCACTGCACGGGCGGCTCGAAGGGCCGCGACGGCGGCCCGCAGCGGATGGCGTCGATCCAATCCGCTCGCCCGCAGGAAATCGATCTCGTAGCCGGCGGCTGGGATCAGCTCGGCCTCCACGCGCTCGCGCGTGCCGAGGAAGCTGACCTCGGCGCCCTCAGCGCGAAGCGCGTCGGCGACGGCGATCGCCGGCACGACGTGCCCCGCCGTGCCGCCGGCCGCTATCACGACTCGTGCCACTTGCTGCGCGCTCTCTCCTTCTACGGGCTGCTCCTCGCTTCGCTCGGAGCGCCCTTGCGTTACGGGTTCCGTCCTCGACCACGCGGAGTCTCGCAGGGCCCCCGGCCGTGCGGCGGCTCCGGCCAGAGCCGGATCCCCGCGACGAGCTCCGCGCCGCCGGGCGGCGGGCGACGTTCAGGATGAGGCCGGCCGCCGCGAGCGTCAACACCAGGCTGGTTCCGCCGTAGGAGACGAACGGCAAGGGCACCCCCGTGAGGGGCGCCAGCCCGAGCACGGCGAACAGGTTGAGCGCGGCCTGGGCCATGATCAGCGAGGTGAGCCCAGCCGCGAGCAGCTTGCTGAAGCGGTCCCGCGCTCGGTGCGCCGCCCGCAGCCCCGCGTAGCCGAACATCCCGAACAGCCCGATCAGCACGAACATCCCCGCCAGCCCGAGCTCCTCCCCGATCACCGCCGCGACCATGTCCGTGTGCGCCTCGGGCAGGTACGACGCCTTCTGCACGCTCTCGCCGAGCCCGACGCCGAAGACGCCGCCCGACCCGACGGCGATCGTCGCCTGCTTTGCCTGGAAGCCGGCGCCGCTCGCATCCGTGCCCGGGTGCAGGAAGCCGGTGAGGCGCGCCTCCTGGTAGGGATGGGTGGCGATCATGCCGACGCCGACCGCGGCAATCACCAGCCCCACCGGGGCCAGCGTCGCGGGGCGGACGCCGGCGAGGAAGAGCACGCAGCAGACCGCGAAGGCGAGCACCATCGCCGTGCCCAGGTCCGGTTCCCGGGCGATCAGCAGCAGCGAGAGCACGACCACCAGCAGGTACGGGCCCAGGCCACCGAGCGTCCGGACCCTCTTCGGCTCCTTCGCCAGCAGGTAGGCGCCGTAGAGGACGACCGCGAGCTTGCCGAGCTCGGACGGCTGGAACTGCAGCAGACCGGCGCCGATCCAGCGCTGGGCGCCGTTGACCTGCTGTCCCACCCCCGGCAGGAGCACCGCGAAGAGCAGGAACAGCGACGCGAGGACGAGCAGCGGGGTCAGCATCCGGATCGCGGCCACGCCGCGCACCGACGCGACTCGCATCACGATCAGCCCGATCGCACCGAAGATCAAGGTTCGCTCGAGGTAGTAGAAGCCGCTGCCTCCGTTGCTGAGCAGGGAGCGCGCCGAGCTGGCGCTGAACACCATGACCGCGCCGAAGGCGAGCAGGCAGAGCGTGGCGGTCAGCAGGAGCGAGTACTCGAGCGGCGGGGCGCTGCGCTTCGCGCCGCGGGCGCTCATCCGAGTGCCTCCACGAGCTCGCGGAAGCGATCGCCGCGCTCCTCGAAGTCCTTGAATGCATCGAAGCTCGCGCACGCCGGCGAGAGCAGGACCACCTCACCGGGTCTGGCCTCGGCGGACGCGGCCTCCACCGCGCTCTCCAGCGAGCCGCTGCCGGCGATCTCGACGCCTGCCTCGGCGGCGGGCGCGAGTGCGCTCGCCATCGGCCCGGCGGCCTCGCCGATCAGGTAGCAGGCGACGCAGCGCTCCTTGACGGCCTCAGCGAGCGGCTCGAAGCTCTCCTGCTTCGCCCGGCCACCGGCAATCAGCCTGACACCGCCGCCGAAGGCGCGGATTCCGGCCAGCGCCGATGCCACGTTGGTTGCCTTCGAGTCGTTGACGTAGAGGACGCCGCCCACCTCGCGCACGCGCTCGAGGCGGTGGCGAACGCCCGGGAAGCTCCGCAGGCCCTCGGCGACGGCGTCGCGCGGCTGCCCTGCGGCGAGGGCCGCAGCCGCGGCGGCCATCGCGTTCTCGACGTTGTGGGCGCCGAGCAGCTGCAGCTCGTCGGTGCGCATGAGCGGCTCGTCGGCCGCGAAGATCACGCTGCCCCGGAGGCTCAGCTCGCAATCTGGATCGGCGGCCTCGCCCTCGAGGGGGCAGAAGCGGACGCGGCGTCCGCAGCCTCCGAGGTCGCGGCGCCGGAGCTCGGGCGTATCGCCGTTGTAGACGGCGGCGTCGTCATTGCCCTGGTTGGCGAAGATCCGCAGCTTCGCCGCCAGGTAGCTCTCCAGCGTCCCGTGGCGGTCGAGGTGGTCGGCCGCGAGGTTGATGAAGACGGCCGTCTCCGGCGAGAACTCGCTGGAGTCCTCGAGCTGGAAGCTCGAGCACTCGCAGACGACCGTCGCGTCCGGATCGATGGCGCCGGCGAGCGAGGCGAGCGGCGTGCCGACGTTGCCCGCGACGGCCACGGACCGGCCGGCGGTCCGATAGAGGTGGCCGATCAGCTCGGTGGTGGTGGTCTTGCCGTTGGTGCCGGTGACCGCGCAGAAGGCGTTCGGGATCAGCCGCCAGGCGAGCTCGAGCTCGCCGGTCACCTCGATGCCGCGCTCGCGTGCCGCCCGGACGACGGGGGCGTCCTGGGGCACGCCGGGGCTCTTGACCACCGTTCGGGCACGATCGAGTTGCCGTGTTCCGTCCACGCCCAGACTGACTTCGACGGCCGAGCCGTCCAGCCCTGCCGCCTCCTCCGGCGCCCCCGAGTCGACGCCGAGCACGGTCTCGCCACGGTCCGCGAGAAGCGCTGCGATCGCGGCGCCCGAGCGCGCCAGGCCGACCACGAGGAATGGCCCGCCGGGCAGCGGGGGGCGTGGTTTCGTGCCTGGGTTCACATAACCATCTTCGCCCTCGGCGGCCACCACCCTGCCTGCCGAAGCTCGCAGGCGAGTGCTACGTCCCGATCGACTGCTGGTAGAGGGTGAAGCCGATCCCCGAGCAGACCGCGGCGACGATCCAGAAGCGCAGCATGATCTTGGTCTCCGACCAGGCCAGCAGCTCGAAGTGGTGATGGACGGGGGCCATCAGCAGGACCCGGCGGCGGAGCATCTTGAAGGTCGCCACCTGAAGGGCGACCGAGAGCGCCTCGATCACAAAGATCCCCCCGGTGACGATCAGCAGGATCTCCGTCTGGGTCATCACCGCCATCGCGCCGATCGCCCCGCCCAGGCCCAGCGAGCCGGTGTCCCCCATGAAGATGGAGGCGGGAAAGGCGTTGAACCAGAGGAACCCGATGCAGCCGCCCACCAGGCAGGCCGAGAGCAGGGAGAGGTCGTGCTCGCCGGTGGTGATGAAGGTGATCGCCGTGTAGGCGAGCAGGACGATCGCGCAACAGCCGGCGGCGAGGCCGTCCAGGCCGTCCGTGAGGTTGACCGCGTTGCTCGATCCCGCGATCACCAGGAAGATCACCAGCGGGTAGACCACGTCGGGGATGTCGAGGGAGGCGTGGGAGATGCGCAGCTCGAGGCTCGACTCGAGGCCAACCGAATGCCTGGCGACGTACCAGAGGCCGAACGCGAGGGCGGCCTGGAGGAGCAACTTGTAGCGAGCGGAGAGCCCCAGGGAGCGGCGCCGCACGATCTTCAGGAAGTCGTCGGCGAAGCCGATCGCGGCACAGCCCAGGGCGATGCCGAACACCGCCAGGCTCGCGGTATCCCGATCCGAGAGCACCAGGTAGGGGATCGCGATCGCGGTGAAGACGATCAGTCCGCCCATGGTCGGCGTCCCGGCCTTCTCGTGATGCTCCTCGGGCCCCTCCTCGCGGATGTGCTGGCCGAACTCCTTGAGCCGCAGGTACTCGATGAAGCGCGGGCCGAGGAAGATGCAGATCAGCATCGCGGCCATGCCGGCGATCAGGATCTCCCCGAGCACCTAGCGCTCCGTCAGCTTCTCTGCCACCCGCTCGAGCCCGACCGCGCGTGAGCCCTTGACCAGCACGGCGTCGCCTGCGTCGAGGACCGCTTGCAGCGCCTCGGTCGCGGCGTCGGCGTCGGTCGCCATCTCGTCGGGGGCATAGAACTCGGCCAGCTCCCCCACCCCGATGATCCGCGCCACGCCCTTGCGCCGCGCGTACTCGCCGATCTCGCGGTGGTATGCGGCCGCGCCCGGTCCGAGCTCCCGCATCTCGCCGAGCACGGCGAGCCGCCTGCCGCTCGCGTTGAGCGTGGCGAGATGGTCCAGCGCCGCCCGCATCGAGATCGGGTTGGCGTTGTAGCAGTCGTTGATCAGGATGGCGTTCTCCGGAAGCTCGACGAGCTCCCCACGAAGGCGCGAGAAGACTATCCCGGGCGCACGATCCGCCATCGCGCTCAGCTCGAAGCCCAGCGCGACGCCCGCGGCGATCGCCGCCAGGGCATTGTCGAGGTTGTAGGCCTCGACGAACGGCAGCTTGAAGCGGTGCTCCCCGGCTGGGGTTCGCACGAGCGCGTCGGTCTCTCCCGCCTCCGCCATCACCTCCAGCGCCTCGACGTCGCCGCCGGCGCCGAAGCGGATCAGCTTCGGTGCCCGCTCGAGGTGCGGCTCGAGCGGGCCGGGCTCCGCGGGGACCACCGCCGTGCCCCCCGCCCGAAGCCCGTCGATGATCTCGGCCTTGGCCGCCGCGATCGCCTCCACCGAGCCGAGCAGCTCGACGTGAACCGGTCCCACGTTGGTGATCACCGCGACATCGGGGGCGGCAATCGCGCAGAGATCCGCGATCTGACCAGGGCCCCGCATCGCCATCTCGAGCACGAGCACCTCAGTGTTCTCCTGGGCGGCCAGGACCGCCAGAGGCAGCCCGATCTCCGTGTTGAAATTCTCCGGGCTCGCCTGCAGCCGTGCCGGGAGCAGCGCGCGGGCCACGTCCTTGACCGAGGTCTTGCCGGTCGAACCGGTGATGCCGAGCACGCGCGCGCCGAGACGTTCGCGCCAGGAGCGGGCGAGCGATTGCAGCGAGGCGAGCGGGTCCGCGGTGCCGAGTATCCAGCCGGCCGCTTCCTTCGCCCCTGCTTGAGGCTGCGTGGCGAGCTCCCGCCCCCGCTCCCTCGAGACCAGCACTCCCCAGGCGCCCCGCCGCAGGGCCTCGGCCGCGAACTCGCCGCCCTCGTGGTGCTCACCCGGCAGCCCCGCGAATAGATCGCCCTCACGGACGTCGCGCGAGTCGATCACCGCGCGCCGGGGCCCGCCGCCGCCCCCCTGCGCGAGAACCTCCGCCCCGGCCGCCGAGGCGAGCGCCTCGCCCTCGAGCGAGATCAACTTGGCGCGCCGGCGGTTAGCCGCCTTAGGCGCCGCAGCTCCTCGCGGGCCACGTCCCGGTCGTCGAAGGGGACCTTGCGCCCGCCCTCGAACTCCTGCCCCTGCTCGTGTCCCTTGCCGGCGATCACTACGGTGTCGCCTTCGCCGGCCCGTCCGAGCGCCGCGGCGATCGCCTGTCGGCGATCCTGCTCTACGACGACCTCGGCGTGAGGATCCTCCGGGATTCCCTGCCGGATCTGATCGATGATCGCGCCCGGGTCTTCGGAGCGCGGGTTGTCGGAGGTGACCACGGCCACGTCCGAGAGCTCCGCGCCCGCCCTCCCCATCAGCGGCCGCTTCTCCCTATCCCGGTCGCCGCCGCAGCCGAAGACCGAGATCAGCCGCCCCGGGGTGATCCGACGCGCGGCCCCCAGCACGTTCTCGAGCGAGTCGGGGGTGTGCGCGTAGTCGACGACGACCGCAAACGGCTGGCCCTCGTCGATGGCCTGGAAGCGGCCCGGGACCTGCTCGGCGTCGGCGAGCGCCCCCGCCGCCTCGGCGAGATCGTGACCGAGCGCGTGAGCGACCGAGAGCGCGGCCAGCGCGTTCGCCACGTTGAAGTCGCCGGGCAACGGCATCTCCACCTCGAGCTCGCCCTCGGGGCTGACGCACCTGAAGCGCGAGCCGCCCGCATCGAAGGCGACGTCGCGGGCGCTCAGGTCGGCACTCGCGCCCGCCGCCGAGTAGGTGATGCACTCCCCGCCCTCGCCACAGGAGAGCTCGTCGGCCAGGCGCCGCCCGTAGGGGTCGTCGACGTTGAGGACCGAGAGCCCCCCCTCGAGTTCGATCAGCGGCGCGCCGCCCTCACCGGCGAAGAGCAGCCGCTTGGCCGCAAAGTAGTCCTCCATGTCGGCGTGGAAGTCGAGGTGGTCCTGGCTCAGGTTGGTGAAGACCTTGACGGCGAAGTGGATCGCGTCGGCCCGGTGCAGGACGAGTGCGTGCGAGGAGACCTCCATCGCGCAGGCATCGTCGCCCGCCTCGAGCATTCGCTCGAAGGTGCGCTGCAGGTCGATTGCCTCGGGAGTGGTGCGCTCCACCTCCTCCACCTCACCCCCCACCACCTGCTGGACAGTGCCGAGCAGCCCACACCGCCGTCCCGCCACGTCGAGCAGATGCCGAACCAGGAAGGCCGTCGTGGTTTTGCCATTCGTGCCGGTGACCCCGATCACCGTCAGCTCAGATGTCGGGTCGCCGTAGAAGGTGGCGGCGATCGGCGCCATTGCCGCCCTCGCGTCGGCGACCCGCGCCTGGGGGATGTCGAGCTCCAGGAAACGTTCGACGACCAGGGCCGACGCGCCCGCCTCGACCGCCGCGGCGGCGAACTCGTGCCCATCGCTGCGCTCGCCCGGGAAGCAGAAGAAGAGCGTCCCACTCCCGACCCGGCGGTTGTCGTAGGTGAGGTCGCTGATCTCCACGGCCGAGTCACCTCGGAGCTCCGCGGGAACGCGCGCCGCCGACAGCAGCTCTGCAAGCTCCATAGCGGGCGATTCTAAGGACGCCCAGCCGCTTGAACCGGTGCGACAAAGCGGCGTGAGATCAGCGATTATCACTCTCGATGGGCAGCTCTCGGGAGGCTCCCCTGCTGGTTCGCCACCTGGCGAGGTATCAGCTCCTCGTCCTCGCTATCGCGAGCGTGGCAACCCTGCTTATCAGCGCCACCTCCGTGTTCAGCTTCGGCTACCGCAGCAGCCAGGCCCATATCGCTCTGGAGACGGCCGCCACACTGATCTCGGCACTCGCCGCCTATCTGCTCTACGGGCGGCTTCGCCAGACCCGCGTGCTGGGCGATCTGCTGCTGGCGGTCGCCTTGACGCTGCTGACCTGCGCAAATCTCGCGGCCGTCCTCTCTCCGGCGGCATCGACCACCCTTTCGGAGAGGGCGGTCTGGGTCCCGCTGTGGAGCCACCTGCTCGCCGCGCTCGCCGTGGCGGGGGCGGCGTTCGCCCCGAGACGGCAGGTACGGCGGGAGGTCGCGGGCCCGGCGGCGCTCGTGGCTGCTGTCCTGCTCGCTGGGCTGACCGCGGCCGCCGCCCTGATCGCCGCCCCCGATCTCCCCGCCGGCATCGATCCGCGGCTCTCTCCGGCCTCCTCGGAGCACCCCCGGGTGGTCGGCTCGCCGGGACTGCTCGCCTGCCAGCTGGTCGCGATGGGCCTCTACGTGCTGGCCAGCGTCGGCTTCAGCAGGGGGG
>JBKOYL010000102.1:0-11899 GCA_046725395.1 Actinomycetota bacterium
GGACGGGCTCCGGCCCGGGCAGCGGATCGGGGACCGGGTCCGGCGTCGGCTCGGGGACCGGCTCGGGAGTCGGCTCCGGGACGGGCTCCGGCCTCGGCGTCTCCTGCACGGGCTCCTCGACGGCGACCTCGACCGGCTTGGTGCCGTTGCTCCGAGCGGTCACTTTGACCTCGTCCGGCTTGACCGACTCCTCGGTCGAGCGGAACAGGTCCGCCAGTGGGCCCTCCCGCATGCTGGCGCGCTTACGAGCCATGGGTGAGGACCTCCTTGGCGAGATCGCGGTAGGCGCTGGCTGCGGTGCCCTTCGGGTCGTACTTGAGGACCGAGGTCCCGCGGACCGGCGCCTCGGCGAACTTGATCGCCTTGCGGATCCGCGACTTGAAGACGAGCTCTCCGAAGTTCTCCTCGAGGATCTCCACCGCCTCCTTGGCGTGGACGGTCCGCGAGTCGAGCATCGTCGGCAGGATGCCCTCGATCTCGACGCCGGGGTTGAGGTTCTCCCGGATCATCTGAAGCGTGTTCTGAAGCTGGACCAAGCCGCGCATCGAGAGGTACTCGCACTGGACCGGCACGATCACCTTGTTGGCGGCGGTGAGCGCGTTCACGGTGAGCAGGCCGAGGCTGGGCGGCGTGTCGATGCAGACGAAGTCGTAGTCGTCCTTGACCTCGTCGAGCCCCTTCTGCAGTGCCCGCTCGCGGCCGATCTGGGTGCTCATCGCGATCTCGGCGCCGGCCAGGTCGATCGAGGCGACCGCGACGTCGATCTCCCGCTCGACGATCACCTCGCGGATCGGAAGCCTGTGGACGAGCACGTCGAACATGCTCTTCTCGACCTTGTCGGGGTCGACCCCCTGGCTCATCGTCAGGTTGCCCTGCGGGTCCATGTCGACCGCGAGCACCCGGTGACCGGACTCCTTGAAGGCCACCGCCAGGTTGAGGGCCGTGGTGGTCTTGGCGACTCCGCCCTTCTGGTTGGCGAAGGCGATCACCCTGGCCGGGCCCTTGTTCTTGGGCTTCTCGGGCTGCTTGGCCTTAGATTCGGCGGCGGTTTTTGTGGCCGCCGTTGATGGCGAAGCCGTCTTCGATCCCTTGGAATCCTTGCTGGGCTCGCCGTCCCCCTTGCGCTCGGGCGTGGGCGTGACGAGCTCGTCGGCCTTCATGCGACCGCTCTCCGCCACCTCATCGGCGGCGTTGTTCTTGCGGAGAATGCCCATCTGTTGCGGCTATTTCGGAGGGCGCCGCCGGTTTCCTGCTCGCGGTTGGAAGAATCCGCGCCGTGCCTGAGATGCTCGACAAGCGCCTGCTGTTCGTGACCGGCAAGGGCGGGGTCGGCAAGTCGACGATCTCGATCGCCATGGGCCTCGCCGCAGCGTCGCGTGGCAAGCGGACGATCGTCTGCGAGGTCGGCGGCCAGGAGACCGCCTCCAGGGTCTTCAGGCGCGCTGAGATCGGGTTTCACGAGGTGGAGGTGGCGGACGACCTCTGGGCGATCTCGATCGACCCCGACCAGTCCCTGCGCGAGTACCTGCTGCTGCAGCTCAAGGTGCGGGCGATGCGCGACATGCTGGTGCGCTCGCGGGTCTTCAACTATCTGGCCGCGGCGACCCCTGGCCTCAAGGAGCTGGTCACGATCGGGAAGATCTGGGAGCTCGCCCAGCCCGCCCGGCGGGTGAAGAAGGCGCAGGAGTACGACCTGGTGATCGTCGACGCCCCGGCCACCGGCCACGGCATCGGCTTCCTGCAGACGCCCCGCACGTTCGCCAACATCGCCCGGGTCGGACCCGTCCACTCCCAGGCGCAGGCGCTCGATCGCTTCATCACCGACCAGGACGCGACCGGCGTCGCGATCGTCGCCCTGCCCGAAGAGATGCCGGTCAACGAGTCCGCCTCGCTCGAGGAGTCGCTGACCGGCGACATCGGGATGGCGGTCGACCGGATCTACATGAACGCCCTCTACCCCGAACGCTTCGCCAAGGACGAGGCCTCCGAGCTCGAGAGGGCGCTCGACGAGGCCGACGGACCCGCGCGGGCGGCAGTGCGGGCGGCGCTCTCCGAGCACCGGCGCTGCCGCTCCCAGCGCGCGCAGCTGCAACGCCTGAAGCGGGCGGTCTCCTCCCCCGTGAAGACGCTGCCCTTCATCTTCAAACCGCAACTCGACGTCCCCTCGCTCGAGCGGCTGGCCGGGGCCCTGGTCTGATGGCACAGGTCACCGAGATCACCCAGGGACGGGGAATCTGCATCTGCGCCGGCTCCGGCGGGGTCGGCAAGACGACCACCTCCGCGGCGCTCGCCGCCGGCATGGCTTCGCGCGGGCAAAAGGTGTGCGTGCTCACCATCGACCCGGCCAAGCGGCTCGCGGACTCGCTGGGTTTGAAGGAGCTCGAGAACACGCCCCGGAAGGTCGATCCGAAGCTCTTCGAGGACTGCGGCGTCGAGATGCGAGGCGAGCTCTGGGCGATGATGCTGGACGCCAAAGCGACCTTCGACGAGCTGGTCCGCAAGCACGCGCCGGACGCCGAGACGCGCGATCGGATCCTCGAGAACCGCATCTACCGCCAGCTGTCTGCCGCGCTTGCGGGCTCACAGGAGTACATGGCAATGGAGAAGCTCTTCGAGATCCACCAGGAGGGCCGTTACGACTTCCTGGTCCTCGACACCCCGCCGTCACGCAACGCGCTCGACTTCCTCGACGCCCCCAAGCGGCTCACCCAGTTCATCGAGGGCCGTGGCATGCAGATGTTCATGAGGCCGACCGGCCTCGCGACGAAGGTGGTCGGTCGCGGCAGCTCGATGGCGTTCGGCGTGCTGAAGCGTGTCACCGGCCTCGACCTGCTCTCCGATCTCAGCGAGTTCTTCCAGGCGTTCAGCGGCATGGTCGAGGGGTTCCGGGAGCGCGCCAAGCGGGTCTCGGAGCTGCTCGCCGACCCGGCGACGACGTTCGTCGTCGTCTGCGGGCCGCAGGGCGAGCCGATCGAGGAGGCCGTCTACTTCCACCGCAAGCTGGTCGAGGCGAGGCTCCCGGTCGGCGGGGTGATCGTCAACAAGGTCCATTACGAGACCGAAGCCGATCTGGCGAGCGGCGAGGTGCAGGCGGACCTGCGGGATCTGCTCGACGACGAGCTGGCGGAGCGGGTAGCCCAGAACTTCGCCGACTACCAGGCGCTGGCGCAGCGCGACGCCCGCAACGTCGAGCACCTGCAGCGCGAGCTCACGCCGAAGGCCGTGATCCGCATCCCCTACCTCGACGAGGACGTCCACGACCTGGGCGCGCTGCTCAAGATCGATCGCTACCTGTTCGCGAGCGAGGAGCAGCGCGAGGCTTTGGCCGCCAGCGGGGCTGCCTGACGGCTTCGCCCGAGCATCAACCGCCGCCACAAGAATCGCGGCCGGATCAACACGAACAGCGCGGCCGGACTAGCTGCCGCGGTTGCGCTCGTACCGGAGCTCGCCGACGGTCCAGTCGGTCGCGTCCGGAACCGGGAAGAGGTAGCGGACCCGGTCGGTCGAGGGCTCTCGGTTGACGTGGTCCTTGCGGCGGGGGCGCGCGAAGGCGGGCCACTCCGGTTCGCCGTCGCCGGCAGAGAACCAATCCTTGCGATCCCCGGTATCGGGCTCGTGCGCGGCGCGATGGTCGCCCTCGGTCGCCATGAGGTTGGGTAGTTCGACGTGATCCACGACGATCCTCGTCGTCGGTTGCCGATCCTCCTCGCTCCCGCGGACGGACAAATCGGAGATTTCGTTCGTCTCCGACGCATCGCGGGCTGCGGCGTCGCGCGCCCGCAAATCGTGCGTATCCGCCCTGCGGACCTCGATCTCCTCATCGCCGAGGTGACCGTCCGAGATCGCGGACAGATCGAGCTCCCCGTCGTCGGCCGGCTCCGGCAGGCGCCACTCGGCCGTCTCGTCCATTCTCGGCGACTCGACATGCGAGGCCGCCAGGCCCTCGGAGAGCAGCACCTCGTCTGCGGCGGCCCGCAGGTCTCCTCCCAGCTCTCCGGTGGCGAGGCCCTTGAGCAGGCGTCGCAGAAGCTCCTCGAGCTCGCCGATCACGTCCAGGGGGGAGGTCCCGGCCGCGGGCCGGTAGCGGCCTCCGCTCATCAGCTTCCGCTCGATCGCCAGCGCCCGCTCCACTGTCACCCGGCCCTGCTCTCGCTCATGCGGCTCACAGACGAGCGCCGCGGCTCGCGCGGAGAGCGAGGTCCGGGCGGGCCCTCCACCCTCCAGCAGGCCGCGGAGGGCGAGCAGGTAGTCGCTGAGCGCCTCGATCAGCGAGGCGCGCTCGGCGCCGAGCTCGAAGCGCGAGGCGGCCCAGTCGAGCGACGGGATCCGGGAGCCGCGCTCGGTCAGGGTCCGCGCGAAAACCTCGAGCTCGCCGACCTCGTTGCCGGTCAGCCGGTAGCCCCCCTGGCGCGGCCGGCCGACGCCGGTGCCGAACCGCTCCCAGCCGCCGGCGCGCTTGGCCCACCCGTGGGGCGCGAGCCCGACGGCGCCGGGGCGGAACAATCTGAGCGTGCGGAGGGCTCGCCGAAGATCGTCGGCGACCGCAGCCGCGGGCGCGACGGCGGCGACGCCGCAGCTCACGCAGGCGAGGAAGCCGGCCTTCCCGCCGCCGCTTGAGCGGCTCGACTCGACCGCGTCGAGGGGGGCGTCCTCCACCAGGTCCGCGCGCACGATCCGCACCCCATCAAGCTCGATCTCGTCCTTCGGCATGTGAAAGCCGATCAGCGGGACGATCACCTCCCCGGCGGGCGTCGCCTCCTCGGAGTCGGAGGAGATCATCGACAGCACGGCGTTGATCGCGCCCTGCAGCCGGTCCCCGGCGATGTCGAACTCGGCCTTCCCGTCCCAGAGGCCGATCATGAAGCCGATCGCGGCCTCCTCGCCGGCGACCTCGCGTACCTCGACGAAGGCCTCGAGGCGCCGCAGCTCCGCCAGATGGCGCTCGATGAACTGACTTGTCAGCGGAGCGTAGGAGTACATCGGGAGCGGACCGTCGTCGGTCGGCTCGAGGTCGAACGGCATCTCCGCCCCGCTCGCCAGCAGCTCCTCGAACAGGTCGGCCGCTTCGACAGCGAGGCGCCTCAGCGCCTCCTCGAGGCGCTCGGTGGTGCTCTCAAGCGTCGTCACGCAGACCGGATTCGCCCGCGCGCGAGCGCGTTCCTGCGGATGAATGGCTACTTGCAGCTAGTGACTAGACAGCGGCGGCGATCCGGTCGCCCTCGTCGACCGGCAGCCAGCGGCGCCCGTAGGAGCGCATGTCCTCGATCAGCGGCACCAGGGCCCGGCCCTTGTTGGTGAGCTGGTAGGTCACCCGCGGGGGCACCTCGGGGAAGGTGCGGCGCTCGACGATCCCCTCCTCCTCGAGCGCACGCAGGCGCAGCGAGAGGGTCCGAGGGCTGATGCCCTCGAGCGAGCGCTCCAGCTCACAGAACCGAAGCGCGGAATCCGCGAGGTCGCGGATGATCAGGAGGGTCCACTTGCCGGAGATGATCTCCGCCGTCCGGCAGACGGGACATTCGCGGTCCAACACGACCCGCAGGATAGCGTCAAAGCTTTACTTTGTGAAGCGCTCGATCTCGGCGTCGCGGCTCAGGCGACTTCGCGCAGCTTCTGGGCCTCAGCCAGAGACTGCAGCTTCTTGAGCGACTGGTTCTCGATCTGCCGGATCCGCTCGCGGGTGACGTTGAAGGTCCGGCCGACCTCATCCAGGGTCCGCGGGTGCTCGCCGCCGAGCCCGTAGCGAAGCTCGAGCACGCGGCGCTCGCGGTAGGAGAGGTTCTCGAGGGCCTCCTTCAGCGCCTCCTTGGTGAGCAGCTCGGCGGCGCGCTCGAAGGGGGACTCGGCGCGCTCATCCGCGATGAACTGGCCGAACTCCGACTCCTCCTCGTCGCCTACCGGCTTCTCGAGGGAGACCGGGGCCTGGGCCGAGCGCTTGATCGAGTCGACCTCCTCCGGCTCGATGCCGGTGACCTCGGCAATCTCCTCGGGCGTGGGCTCGCGGCCCAGCTCGGTGACCAGCTTGCGCTCGGCGCGCCCGATCTTGTTGAGCTTCTCGACGACGTGGACCGGGATGCGGATGGTCCGGGCCTTGTCGGCGAGCGCGCGGGCGATCGCCTGGCGGATCCACCAGGTGGCGTAGGTCGAGAACTTGAAGCCCTTGCGGTAGTCGAATTTCTCCGCGGCGCGGACCAGTCCGAGGGTGCCCTCCTGGATCAGGTCGAGGAAGGGCAGGCCCTGGTTGCGGTAGTTCTTGGCGATCGAGACGACAAGGCGGAGGTTCGACTCGACCATCTTCTGCTTGGCGTCGAGGTCGCCGCGCTCGATGCGCTTGGCGAGCTCGACCTCCTCCGCGGCTGTGAGCAGCCTGACCTTGCCGATGTCCTTGAGGAAGAGCTGCAAGGAGTCGGTGGTCATGTCCGGCTTCAAGTCGAGCGCCTTCTTGCGGCTGCGCCCGCGCTTGCCGTCGGCGCGCTCGGTCTCGGCCGCGGCCTTCTGCGCCGGGTCGAGGTCCTCGACCAGCTCGATGCCGGCCTTCTCGAGATGCCCGTAGAGGTCTTCGACGTCGGACTCGTCGAGCTCGACCTCGGACACGGCGCTGGCGACGTCACCGAAGGTGAGCACGCCCAGCTGCTGGCCCCTGGTGACCAGCGTCTTCACTTCCTCAAGCTCCTGGATCTCCGCTACAAGCATTCGCCTACGCTCTTCCTTCCTGGCTGTCTCTCGGTTTCCTGGCTATCGGGCCGCTTACCCAATTCTGGTGGCCGTGATCTCATCTTCGGCCGCTGACGACAAAACCTTCACCGCTATCCCCCTCAAAGGCCACAAAAACGCGGTGCGGTCGAGCCGCAGCCGCGTTTCCGTCGTCGTCTCGGTGCCTAGATCTCGCGAGTCTTCCTCAAACGTCCGTTCGTATGGTAGCCACTTCACTTTTTGAAGTCAATGTGTGGGGAATCCCCCGCCAGCGGCGCCGTGAAGGCAAAACAACGACCCCGGGGGAAAGTTCCGGACGCCACTTCAGATACCCCGGTCCGGGCATCCGTTACCGGTGAACGTCGGGGGAATCAGCCGATCGAAGCCGGGCCATCGGCGCTGGCACCTCTGGCGCCAGGCCTGGGCCCGCGCTTTCTGGAACCGCGCCTACAAGGAGAACATCACCGGCCTCGCCGGGATGGTCGCCTACAACCTGATGCTGGCGGTCTTCCCGTTCGCTCTGCTCGTGCTCTTCATCTTCGGCCAGGTCGTGAACAGCGCCGACATCGAGCACAGCGTGATCCTCGACATCCAGCGGCTCTTCCCGAACATCGAGCAGACCACGCTGCAACACGCGATCGACCGGGTACGCGCCAGCTCGACCACGATCGGGATCGCGGCGATCGTCGGCGGCGTCTGGATCGGGGCGTCCTTCTGGGGCGCGATGGACACCGCCTTCTGTCGGATCTACCACGTCAAGTGCCGCGGCTGGGTCGAGCAGAAGCGCTTCTCGCTGGTCATGCTGCTCGGCCTGCTGCTGCTGCTGCTCGCCAGCGTCACCGTCCCGACGGTGGAGAGCGCCGTCCTCACCCGCGCGGAGGACCTGCCGTTCGGCCTCTCCGACTTCGGGCCGACCCGGACCCTGATCGTCGTGCTCGGCGGCCTGGCGGTGACCTTCCTGATCATCTCGGCGATCTACTGGGCCGTGCCGAAGGGGCACATGCCGTGGCGGTCGGTGTGGCCGGGGGCCCTCTTCTTCTCGGTGATCACCGCGGGCGGCAACTACATCTTCCCCCTCTACCTCAACAACGTCTCGGATCTGCACCGCATCGGCGGCACGATCGGCTTCATCCTCGTCGCACTGGTCTGGTTCTACGCGATCAGCCTCGTCATGCTGGCCGGCGCGGTGATCAACTCCATCCGCCACGAGCGTGACGACACGGGATCTCTACCGGTAGACGGCTGACGGCTTCGCCCCAGCATCAACGGCCGCCACAAACACCGCGGCCGGATCAACACAAACACCGCCGCCGAGCAACCGGTACGGGTAGCTGCGCTACCCGTACCTGGCGCCGACCACCTCGCGCAGCTTCGGCCGGTTGTGGGTCGCCTGCACCCGGCGGACCGTTCCGGAGCGGGAGCGCATCACCAGGGACTCCGTGGTCGCGTGGCCGTCGTCGAGGTAGCGGACACCCTTGAGCAGGTCGCCGTCGGTGACGCCGGTCGCCGCGAAGAAGACGTCGTCGCCCGCCACCAGGTCGTCCGTGTCAAGCACCCGGCTGAGGTCGTAGCCGGCGTCCTCCGCAGCCTTGCGTTCGTCGTCGTCGCGCGGCCACAGCCGCCCCAGGACGCGACCGCCCAAGCACTTGATGGCGGCGGCGGAGAGCACTCCCTCCGGCGTGCCGCCCACGCCCCAGAGCAGATCGATGCCGGTGTTGGGCATCACCGCGAACAGCGAGGCGGCGACGTCGCCGTCGGAGATGAAGCGGATGCTGGCGCCGACGTCGCGCAGCGCCGCCACGGCCTCCTCGTGGCGGGGCCGATCGAGCATGATCACGGTGACGTCGCCCGGATCGCCGCCCTTGCGCTCGGCGACCTTGCCGACCACGTCCTCGAGCGGCTCCTCGAGGCTGATCAGATCAGCGGCTCGCGGGCCGGTCGCGATCTTCTCCATGTAGACGCAGGGACCCGGGTCGAACATCGTCCCCCGGTCGGAGAGCGCGATCACCGAGAGCGCCGAGGGCTGTCCGCGAGCGGTCAGGGTGGTCCCCTCAAGCGGATCGACCGCGATGTCCACCACGGGCGGGCTGCGGTCGCCGATCTCCTCGCCGTTGTAGAGCATCGGCGCTTCGTCCTTCTCGCCCTCACCGATGACGACGATGCCGTCCATCGGCACCGTGTCGAGCATCAGCCGCATCGCGTCGACCGCGGCGCCGTCCGCGCTCTCCTTCTCGCCGCGACCGACCCAGCGCCCGGCAGCGAGTGCGCCCGCCTCCGTCACCCGGACGAGCTCGAGCGCCAGGTTGCGATCCGGATGGGACGGATCCCGGACGTCCTGCGAGATCACGTGCTGGTCGGTCTCGGTCACTGGATGGAGGCTATCGCTGGACGGCTTCGCCATAAACGGCGGCCACAAACACCGCCGCCGGATCTACTTCTAGCGGCCGCAAGCGGCCGCTAGAAGGTCGCCGGCGGCTTCCGGCGCGCGCCGCCGCCGCTCTCCACCGCCCGGAAGCCACCCGAGAGGAAGATCACGAAGGAGGAGAGCAGGGCGAGCCAGTAACCGAAGGAGAGCCCGGTCTCCAGCCCGCTCTCGGGCTTGTCGACGATGCCGTTGTAGGCGATCAGCACGAAGGCGATCAGGCCGACGATCGCGGTCAGCTCGCCGCGCGGCCAGGAAAGGGCGTGGCCGCGCATCACGATCCAGGCGAGGACGAACGGAGCGAGCGCCGCGAGGATGAGGAGCACGCTAACGACCGGAAAGGTGTCCCAGCCACTGCAGCTGGACTGGTCCACCCCACAGGCCCAGTTGGACGCGTCGTCCCCGCGCTGGACGACGCTTTGGTTCGTTGAGAGCGAGTACCACTCGAGAAAGACGCTGATCACCAGCAGAATCGCCGCGCCCATCCCGATGAACTCCGAACGATCCAGCCTGGAGGTGTCCACGGCGCGACCCTATCCGAACGTGATGCGAGGGTGCTCCGATAGGAGCAACCCGTTTCATTTAGGGTCGCCGCTCAGTGAACCGCTGGGGACTGACCGTTCCGCTCACCGGCATCGGGCTGGCGGAGAACGCGGAGCTGCTGCGACGCGCCGAGGCGGCGGGCTACACCGACGTCTGGTCCGGCGAGACCAACGGCCCCGACGGCTTCACTCCGCTCGCGCTGGCCTCGGCCTGGACGGAGCGGGTCCGGCTGGGAACCGGGGTGGTGGGCGTGATGCAGCGCGGGCGCGCCCTGCTCGCCCAGGAGGCCGCCGCGCTCGCGGACGCCTCCGGCGGTCGCTTCGCGCTCGGGATCGGCGCGTCCTCGGATCGGATCGTGGAGGGCTGGAACGACATGCCCTTCGAGAAGCCATTGAGGAAGATGTCCGAGAGGATCGACTTCCTGCGCGCCGCCCTCGCGGGCGAGCGGGCCGACGGCGGCTTCAAGCTCGAGCGCGCGCCGGCCGAGCGAGTCCCGATCGTCGTGGCGGCGCTGCGGGGCAAGATGCTCCGCCTCGCCGTCGAGAAGGGCGACGGCGCGTTCACAAACTTCCTGCCGCTCGAGGGACTGCCCACGGTGGTCAAGCAGCTCGAGGGAGCGCCCAAGGGGTTCGAGCTCCTCTGCCGCTTCTTCTGCATCCCGGGCGACCGCGAGCAGGTCGAGGCGCTCGCCCGCTTCATGTTCTCCTCCTACATAACGGTGCCGGTCTACGAGGCCTTCTACCGCTGGCTGGGGTACGGCGAGAGGATCGACGAGATGGTCGAGGCCTGGAATGCCAAGGACCGCCAGAAGGCCGCTGAGGCGGCGCCGTGGGACCTGATCGAGGAGATGTTCATCCTCGGGTCCCCCGAGGAGATGCGAGAGCAACTCGGGGCTTTCGTCGAGGGCGGCATCACCCTGCCAGTGATCACCCCAATCACGACTCCCGACAAGCTCGGGGAGCTGATCGAAGCGCTAGCCCCGGCCGCCTAGGGAGTAGGAGCGCCCTCCGCCCGGACGAAGTCGATGAAGGCGCGGGCGGCGGGGGTCTGGTGACGGCGCCCGGGCCAGATCAGCGTCGCGCGCAGGCGGACAGCCGGGCGCAGACCGCGGACGTCGATCGGCGGGCCCTCCCGGCGGGTGAGCGAGGCCGGCAGCACGGCGGCCCCGAAGCCACTCGCTACCAGACACCGCAGCAGGAAGGGGTCGCCGCTCTCCAGGGAGACATCCATCGTCTTCCCGGCCCGGGCGAAGAACTCGTCGGCGGCGTGCTTGATCGATGAGCCGGCTCGCGGCGTGATCAGCGAATGGCGTGAGAGGTCGGCGGCCGTGACCCGCTCTCTTTCGGGACCGGAGCCGGCTGGGAAGGCGGCGACGATCTCCTCGACGCTGAGCTGCTCGACGGCGATGTCCGCCGGCGGATCCTCGTCGAGCAGGCAGAAGGAGGCATCTATGCGGTTCTCCGCCAGGTGGGCCAGCATGTCGCCGGCGGTTCCCTCCTGGAGCTCGACCTCGATGCCGGGATAGGCCTCGCTGAACCTGACCAGCACACCGGGCACATCGATCTCGCCGGCGGGCAGGGTCGCCCCCACCCTGAGCTCGCCTCGGACCAGACCACGCAGCTCGTCCACCTCATTGCGGAGGCCATCGACCTGGTCCAGGACCCCACGGGCCCGTGCCGCGACCGCCTCCCCCGCCTCGGTCACCGTGACCGAGCGGCTGTTCCGGCTGAACAACTCGGCTCCGAGCTCTGCCTCCAGTCGCTTGATCTGGTGGGAGAGGGCCGACTGCGCGATGTGGAGCTCCTCGGCCGCCCTGGTGAAGTGCCGGTGGCGGGCGACCGCCTCGACGTATCTGAGCTGGCGCAGCTCCATTCCGATTGATCGTAAATCACGATTGATCCGGTGACAACAACATCTTGCCTAGATTGGAGCCACGGCCATAATCCCTACATGGCGCAGTCGAGCGGACACGGTCGCACGGAGGAGCTGCACCGGCGGGCGGCCTGGGAGCAACCGGTGACGCTACGCCTGGCTGCCGCCGCCGATGGCGCTGCCCTCGATCGTCTCGCCCAACTGGACTCGCGCCCGCTCCCTCCGGGCCCTCATCTGCTGGGCGAGCGGGACGGCCGGGTGGAGGCGGCGATCTCGCTCGCGACCGGCGAGCTGGTCGCCGACCCCTTCCGGCGCACCGCCGAGCTCTGCGAGCTGCTTCGCTGCCACGCGGGTGCGTTGCGCGTGCGTCCG
>JBKOYL010000065.1:0-22224 GCA_046725395.1 Actinomycetota bacterium
CACGTCGAGCTGGATCGCGCGGCCGCCCACCTCGCGCGCGATCTCCTCGCAGCGCTCCAGCCGCCGAGCCGCCGCCGCGACCTGAAAGCCGGCGGCTGCCAGCGAGCGGGCGGTGGCGGCGCCGATGCCGCTGCTGGCGCCGGTGACCAGCGCGGTCCTGCCGTTCGAGCTCACCGCCGGGACGTTACCCGGGCGCGCTCGCGACCCGCGCGGCGGCTGCGGCGATCGCGTCCGGCTCGCCGGCCTCGGCCGCCGAGGCGATTCCCAGCCTCCTGGCTTCCTCCTCAGTGATCGCAAGCTGCCCGGCGATCACATGGACGGGGACGCCTGCGGCCCTGCAGCGCCGCGCGACCTCCCCGGTGAGCTTGCCCTCCAGACTCTGCGAGTCGAGTCGTCCCTCGCCGGTCACGGCCGCGTCCGCGCCCTCGAGTCGGCGATCGAACCCGACCACCCCAAGGACGAACGCGGCCCCGGGCACCAGGTGAGCGCCGAAGGCCGCCCAGAGCCCGCCCGAGAGCCCGCCCGCCGCGCCGGTCATCGCGCGCCCTCGCGGGTCGCGAGGAAGAGCGCCGGCGAGCGCGAGCAGCCGGGAGGTCAACCGATCCACCTGCTCGGGCGATGCACCCTTCTGGGGCGCGAACACCTCCGCCGCCCGCTCGAAGGGAACCGACGTGTCGCAGAGGATCTCCAGGTGGGCGCCGCGCAGCCCGCCGGCCGCCTCGATCGCGTCGATCGCACCCCGGCCGCCGTCCGTGGTCGCGCTGCCTCCGGCGGCCACCCAGATGCGGCGCGCCCCGGCCGCGATCGCCGCCGTGACCAGCTCGCCGGTGCCCGCGGTGCTCGCACGCTCCGAATCTCTCTTCGATCGATCGACGTATTGGAGGCCGGAGGCGGCGGCCGCGTCGACGATGGCGGTGGTCCCCTCCCGAACCAGCGCAAAGCTCGCCTCGACCGGCCGCCCGAGCGGATCGTGGACGTCCGCGGACCGCCACTCGCCGCCCAGGGCTCCGAGCAGCACCTCCGCGGTGCCCTCCCCGCCGTCCGCGGCGGGGCAGAGATCGGCGCCAGCCCCGGCCTCGTCCAGTCCGGCACCGATCGCCTCGGCGACCTGGCGCGCGCTCAACGTGCCCTTGAACGAGTCCGGGGCGACGAGAACCCTCACAGGACGCCGCCTGGTCCGCCGCTGGTCGGGCTCGCCTCAGGCGTAGAGCGCGTCGACTTCGCTCTCGTACTTCTCGGCGACGACGTTGCGCTTGACCTTCAGCGTCGGCGTCAGCTCGCCGGTCTCCTGCGATAGGTCGTGGGGCAGGATCTCGAACTTCTTCACCTGCTCGACGCGGGCGAACTTCTCGTTGACCTTGTCCAGGTGCTGCTGGATCAGCGCCGTCATCTCGGGATTGCTTCGCAGCTGAGCGGGATCGGCCGGCCAGCCCCTCTCCTCGCAGAGCTTCGCGCACTCCTCCATGTCCAGCGTGATCAGCGCGACCAAATAGGGGCGGCGGTCGCCGATCACCACGCACTGCGAGACGTACGGGCTCTGCTTGATCTCCGCCTCCAGGTTCGCCGGCGTGATGTTCTTGCCGCCCGCGGTGATGATGATGTCCTTCTTCCGCCCGGTGATCGACAGGTATCCGTCCTCGTCGACCTCCCCGATGTCCCCGGTGTGCAGCCACCCGTCCTCAAGCGTCTCCCGGGTCGCCTCCTCGTTCTTGTAATAGCCCTGGAAGACGTTCGGCCCGCGGACCAGGATCTCGCCGTCGCTGGCGATCTTGATCTCGCAGCCTTTGAATGCCCTGCCCACCTTGCCGAACTTGAAGGCGTCGGGCCGGGCCACGGTCGCCGCGGTGGAGGTCTCGGTCATCCCCCAGCCTTCCAGGATCAGCACCCCGGCGGCGTCGAAGAAGCGCAGGATCTCCGGGTTGATCGGAGCGGCCCCCGTCACGCAGTTCCTGATCCTCCCCCCAAAGAGAGCGCGAATCGGGGAGAGGACCTGCTTGTCGGCGACCTCGTACTGCCGGCGGAGCAGCCAGCCGATCGGCTTGCTGGCGCGCTCGCGCGAGCGAACCTTGCGACCGACCCCGACCGCCCAGTTGAAGACGAGCCTCTTCAGGCCTCCCGACTTCTCGGCCTCCCCCGTGGCGGCCGTGTAGATCTTCTCGAAGATTCGCGGCACCGATGGGAAGTAGTCCGGCTTCACCTCGGCCAGGTTCGGAATGATCTTCAGCGGGTCCCGCTCCCAGTAGGCGATGTTTCCGCCGAGATCGAAGCTGAGCAGCTGGATCAACAGCGCGAAGGAGTGCGCGAGCGGCAGGAAGAGGTAGGTCGTCGTGTTGCGCTCCAGGACGCTCTCGTCGAGCGCCATGGTCACCATCGAGCGGTAGTTGCCGTGGGAGATCACGCATCCCTTCGGCGGCCCGGTCGTGCCCGAGGTGTAGATGAAGGTGCAGATGTCGTCCGGGGTGACGGACTGCCATCGCTGCTCCCACTCGGAGTCCGAGCGCCCCGAGCCGGCCTCGATCAACTCGTCCATGGAGATCGCGTTCCCGCCTGTCCCCTCCATGCGAATCACTCGCTCGAGCCTCGGGACGCGGTCGCGGATCTCCTCGATCTTGGAGAGCTGCTCCGAGTCCTCGACGACGATCGCCTTGGCGTCGGAGTTCTCGAGCACGTATTGGCATTCGTCCGGCGAGTTGGTCTGGTAGATCGGGACGACGACGGCCCCGACACTGAGCGCGGCGAAGTCGAAGTAGGTCCACTCGGGCCGAGTGTTGGCGAGGATCGAGACCTTGTCGCCCTTCTCGATACCGAGCTCGATCAGCCCGAGCGCGAGCCGCCGGACGATTTCGCCGACTTCTCGATAGGTCTTCGAGACCCACTCGCCTCCCGCGTCCTTGTACGTGACGGCGGGCAGGTCTCCGTGGCGCTCGGCCGCCAGCGGCGCGAGGTCGGCGCAGGTCTTGCTCTGGGTACTCGACTCAGCGGCCGATCCCGGGGCCGCGACCGTCGCTGTCTCCATTCCTCCTGGCTTCCTTCGCGGGGATGCCGCCTATCGCGGCCGCGAGACGGGAGTGTATTAGGGCTGGCCGTCTAGCCAGATTCAGGTGTCCGGTCGCCCGACGCGGTACGCGTCAGGCGGTGGCCTGCCGCTTCTCAGCCTGGAACGCCCGCAGCGAGGAGATGAAGAGGGTCTTATCGATCCGACCCTTGAGGATCGGCACATGCATCTCGACGCACTTAGAGAGCACGTCGCGCCGCTTCATGTGCAGCTCCTCGGCCAGCTCCGTGGGCGTCAGGTGAACGGACATGTAGCCACTCCTCTCCTCTTGCACGCCGAATGTCCGGCCGCGGTTTTGTGGCGGCCGTTGATCGAGCCATGTATATCGCCTCAGGGCGACGTGTCAATTCTTTTCTCGCAATTAGCGGGGGTAATCCCTAAATGGGATTGGGCACGTCGATGAACTCGTGCTCGATGCCGAACCGCTCCGCGACCAGCTCGCCGAGCCGCCTGATGCCCATGGTCTCCGTCGCGTAGTGGCCGCCGGCGAGGAAGTGGACGCCGTACTCCTGGGCCTCACCCATCACCGGCTCGCTCGGCTCGCCGGTCACCAGTGCGTCGAGCCCCATCGGGCCGGCCTCGTGGAGCGCGAAGCCGCCGGCGCCGCTGACGATCCCCACCGTCGAGATCCGCTCGGGCCCGGAGTCGAAGACCAGGGGCTCGCGCCCCACCGCATCCGCGAGCCGGCGGGTCAGCTCGGCGACGTCGATCGGCTCGGCCGCCGTCCCGATCAGCCCGACCGCGGAACCCTTGGCCTGCCCGAAGGGCCGCTCGTCCGGCTCGAGGCCCAGCGCGTCGCGGAGCAGCGCGTTGTTGCCGATCTCGGGGTGCGCATCGAGGGGGAGGTGGTATGCGGCCAGCGAGCAATCGGCGCAGAGCAGCGCTCGCAGCCTGGCCGCCATCGGGGTCGACAGCGGCGAGACCTTGTCGCCCCAGAGCAAACCGTGATGTGTGATGACGAGCTCCGCCCCGGAACCTACAGCGGACTCGAGGAGCTTCAGGTTCGCGCTCACCCCGGTCGCGACCTTGCCTACCTCGGTCGCCCCCGGCACCTGTAGCCCGTTGGGGCCGTAGTCCTCGAACGAGCCGACGTCGAGGAGCTCGTCGCAGAAGGTGAGGATCTCGTCTCGCTCAGGCACGTCGTCAGCCTAACCATGCCCATCTACCATGCCGTCCCCCGTGACCGAGGAACCACCGCGCAGGCGCCCGCGCGCCATCGGGCTGATCGCGCTCGCGCTCTGCGTCGGCCTGCTCGGGTTCGCAATCGTGAGCCTCTCGGTCGGCAGCGGCGACTCCAACGACATCGCGATCACGGGCGCCCAGGAAGTGCAGAGCCTGCTCGGTGGGATCCCGCAGGAGGGCCCGCGGCTCGGCTCATCCAGCGCCCCCGTCGCGGTGCAGGTCTTCAACGACCTGCAATGTGCCCCGTGCTCCGACTGGAACCGGGAGGTGATCGTCCCCTTGATTCGGGGGCCGGTCCGGAGCGGCGACCTCCAGCTGGTCTACCGCAACTTCCCGATGACCGAGTCCGGATTCTTTCTGGGCGCCTACGGAGCGGTCGCCGCGGCGAAGCAGGGCTACGAGTGGCAGTTCATCGAGCTCTTCTTCGCCAACCAGGACGAGGCCGAACGGCGCGGAGCCGACCAGAACTTCCTCGACAACATCGCGCGGGGGGTGGGGGTCGTGAACTTCAACGTCGAGCAGTGGCAGCGCGACATGGATGACGACGACATCGAGGAAACGCTCGTCGACGACGAGGAGGTCTCCGCGGAGCGGCGGCTCCCGGCCGAGCCGGCAGTCGTGGTCGGCGGGCCGAACGGCACGCGCCAGCTGATCGAGTCCCCTTCGCTGGCGCAAGTCCAGGCCGCGATCGCAGAGGTCAGCTGAGCGCCGCGGTGACGGCCGCAACTTCTCCCGGCGAGATGGTTGCCAGGATTACCAAGGACCTGTCGAGGACGATCGTCCGATCACGACGATCCAAAACGAGAACCGAAGCCGCCCGATCAGTCTCATGAAGCCCAAGCGAACGTACCTGAGAAGCCGGCTGGCGCTTCCGCTTCTGGCCGGAGCGCTGCTGGCGCCTGCGCCGGCCGCGGCCTCCGTGACGATCGGCCAGCTGCCGCCCACGGCGCCGGCCGCGACGTGTGCGTCCGGCTCCGACTACCTGCAGCCGAGCGTCACAGGGGGCTACCTCTATGTAGCGAAGCAGGGCGGGACGATCACCTCCTGGAGCACGACCTCCCCGGGTTCCGGTGCCGCCTACGCGTTCAAGGTATTTCGCCGGACCAGCGATCCCGACGTCTTCCAGGTCGTCGGTCGAGCCCCAGCCCGCGCGCTGTCTGCGGGAGTCAACACCTTCCCGGTCGACGTCCACGTCGAGCCGGGCGACATGATCGGCTTCCATGAGACCGGGGCCGGACGGACGCCGTGCACCTTCCCGACGCCCGGCGATGCGGTGCTGACGGCATCCGCGGACGTCGGCGACGGGCAGGCGGCGGAGTTCAGCCCGGTGTCGGGTGCCCGACTCAACCTCTCGGCGGTGCTGGTGCCCAGCAACAGCTTCACGATCACGGGGATCAGCCGCCATCGCCGCAATGGCACGGCGACCCTGACCGCCGCCGTCTCGAACCCGGGCGTCGTCACCATCGGCGGCCAGGGATTGCGGGCCAAGCGCGTCACGATCGCGGTCGCCCGCTCGGTCAGCTTCAAGCTCGTGACGACCGGCAAGCGGAAGCGAAGCCTGTACCGGAGGGGAAGGGTCAGGGTTCCGCTGACCGTCACCTTCTTCCCGGCCGGGGGCGACCCGAGCAGCCAGACCATTTCCGTGAAGCTCAGGTTGAACAGAGCGTGACTCGCGGTCTGCGGGCGCGATGCGCCCGTACAGAGCGGATGAAATCGGGGCGCCCGGATTTGAACCGGGGACCTCACCGACCCGAACGGTGCGCGCTACCAGGCTGCGCCACGCCCCGAGAGGCACAAGGATAGAGCGATGCCCAACGCGCAGCCGGACCGCTTTCGGGTACTGGCGATCGACGGCGGTGGAATCCGCGGCCTGATCGCAGCCCGGGTGCTCGCCCGGCTCGAGGAGCTCATCACCGAGAAGGCAGGCGAGGAGCGCCGGATCGCGGACTGCTTCCACATGCTCGCTGGGACATCGACCGGCGGCCTCCTGGCGCTGGGGCTGACCGCTCCCGATCCGGCGCGACCCACCCGCCCTCGGCTCAGCGGGAGCGACCTGGTGAACCTCTACCAGGAGGAGGGGCCGCGGATCTTCGGCGACACGCTCCACAAGCTGATCAGCCTCGACGGTTGGATCGCCCCCAAGCATTCCTCCAGGGAGCTCGAACGCGCCCTTCGGGAACGGCTCGGCCGAACGAGGCTGGCGGCCGCGCTCAGGGAGGTGCTGATCACCACCTATGACATGTCCGAGCCCGGGCCGCACTTCTTCAAGCGCTGGCGGGCGCGCGAATCGGGTGACCGTGACGCCACGATGGTCGACGTCGGCTTGGCGACGGCGGCGGCGCCCACCTACTTCCCGTCGCGCGGCGTCGCCGGCCGCGCGCTCGTCGACGGAGGGGTGTTCGCGTCCAATCCCGCGGTCGCGGCGGTGGTCGAGGCGCTAAAGCGTCGCGACGAGGAGCCGCACGACCTGAGACCGGGCGAGCTGCTGCTCGTCTCGCTTGGGACCGGCCAGCACGAGCTCGGGCATCAGCAGTCCGAGGTTCGCCGCTGGGGCCGGATCGGGTGGATCTGGCCGAGGCGCGAAGACCCCGCCCTGATCGCCGCTTTCCTGGACGGCCAATCGGATGCGGCGCACCACTGGGCGGAGATCCTGCTCAACCACGAGCCCGGCAGGGCCGTCGCCGATCCGGCGCGGCAGGGGGGCGGCCCGCGCTACTACCGCTTCCAGACCCGCCTCTCCGAGGGCACACCGCTCGACGACGCCGGCCCACGCGCGCTCGAGCGCCTGAACGCCGCGGCGGACCACCTGCTGGAGGAGCGTGACGCCGAGCTGCGCGAGGTGGCCCGCAGGTTGGCGTCCGGCGCGCCGCTGCCGGACTAGCTCCGTTCCGGCTCGGGCTTGGGCTCCGGCGTGTGACTCGCCTCGCCGTGGGAGGCCTGCGGCCTCAGGAACCGGATGCCGATGAGGCCCAGCAGGATCGCGCCTCCGCCGATCCAGAGGATCGGATCCGAGGTCGAGAACCCCTCGAGACGGCTGCCGAGATAGGTGAAGTAGGCGGTGATAGGCGCATATCCCAGCGCCGTGGTCCAGGTGAACCTGCGAAGCGGGACGCGCGCCGCCCCGCAGACGTAGCCGAGCAGGCTGAAGGGCATGACCGGGATGAGTCGCGCGGCGAGCAGGAAGATCGCGCCGCCCCGGTCGAGCAGGCCCTCGGCCCGCTTGAACCGCTCCTCGCCGGCGAGCCGGTAGAGCAGCGGCCGGGCCGCATAGCGGCCGACGGCGTACGACGCCAGCCCGGAGAGCACCCATGAGCCCATCACGATCGGAAAGCCGACACCGAAGCCGAAGACGTAGCCGGCCGCGGCGTCGAGGATCTCCGCCGGGTACCAAACGACCACGTGCACCATGGCGAGCCACAGCACCAGCAGCGCGCCGCCCAAGTCCCCGCCGAGATCGCGCCGGACAGAGCCCGTTCCGCCCCCGACGGCGTCGCTGACCGCGTCTTGCAGGGGTGGGACGGCGAGCGCGACGGCGGCGGCGACCAGAATGCCCCCCAGCGTCACGGCGACGCCGGTCCAGGTTCCTCCGCCGGGCGGGCCGCCGTGCACGATCTTTAGATTAGAAGCACGAGGCCGCAGATCCGGCGGCGGTGTTTGTGGCCGCCGAGTATGTTGGTCACGCCACTCACCGAACCTCACGAGACCGAAGGAGGTCAGATGGCTTTCGAGGTCCCAGACCTTCCCTACGACTACAACGCGCTCGAGCCCCACATCGACGAGCAGACGATGCGTGTCCACCACGACAAGCACCATCAGGCCTACGTCGACAAGGCGAACGCCGCCCTCGAAGGAACCGAGTGGGCGGACAAGGACGTCAACGAGGTCCTGCAGAACCTCTCCAGCCTGGGCGACAAGGAGACCGCGGTGCGCAACAACGGCGGCGGCCACTCCAATCACACGTTCTTCTGGGAGATCATGAGTCCCGATGGCGGGGGGGAGCCGGAGGGCGACCTCGCGGACGCCATCAAGGAGAAGTGGGGCGATTTCGCCTCCTTCCAGGAGGAGTTCAAGGACGCCGGCGTCAACCAATTCGGCTCCGGCTGGGCCTGGCTGGTCCACGACGGATCGGGCCTCACGGTCGTCTCGACCCCGAACCAGAACAGCCCGATCTCCGACGGGCAGACGCCGATCATCGGCTGCGACGTCTGGGAGCACGCCTACTACCTGAAGTACCAGAACAAGCGGCCCGACTACATCGACGCCTGGTGGAACGTGGTCAACTGGGCGAAGGCGGGCGAGCACTACTCAGCTGCGAGCGGCTAGGCCGCTCGCAGCTGTAGATCCGGCGGCCGCTTTCGTGACCGCCGTATTTGGCGAAGCCGTTCCCCTGCGGGACTGTGGTCTCGGGACTGGAGTTCCAGCGCCGCCAGGCGTACCCTGGTCCCGGAGGAGCGCTATGCACGCGGACAGCCCCACCCCGGTCGAGACCACGACGAAGCACCTCGAGGAGCAGGGAATCGACTACGAGCTGGTCGAGCACGACCGGGCCCTCACAGCGGCGGCCGAGGCTCGTGCCGCGGGTCAGGAGCCGGCGAACGCCGTGAAGAGCGTGCTTCTCCGGGACCTCGACGGTTACGAGCTGGTCGTCCTCCAGGCCTCGGACCGGCTCGACCTGGGCAAGGTCCGCGAGCAGCTGGGCGGAGGACGCTCCGAGTTGAGGCTGGCGACCGAGGAGGAGATGGAGGCCGACTTCCCGCAGTTCGAGCTTGGCGCCCTGCCGCCCCTGGGCGAGATGCTGCCGGCGCCGGAGATCATCGATCGTCGCGTGCTCGACCACGATCGAGTGCTCTGCAACGCCGGCGATCACACCCACTCGGTTCTCCTCGAGCCGAGTGAGCTCGTGCGCGCGTCGAATGCCTCGGTCGCCGACGTGCGCGAGGATTAGCCGCGGATCACGGCTAGGCGCGTCGGGTCCTGTCGCCGCAGGAACCTCCCACGGGCGCTCAGTAATCGCGCCCGTGGGCCCCTCCTACGGCGCCACCCGCGCGACTACCGCTGGGTTCTCCTCCTTACACCTGCATCAACGGCCGCCACAAAACCCGCGGCTGGACCTACCTACGCAATTTTTGGGATAGGTTCCCCGCAGGAGGGGGCGCTTAATGAGAACTCAACGATGGGAGCGCCGAAAACGGCTCTGCCATGGGGAATCCCTCGTCTCCCGCCGGACGGTTCCCCTTTGACACCGGTCTAGCGCCATTGGAAGAATTGGGTAGTTATCCGTGCCTGGGCGGGGTACCCCGGGCGCGGTCCGGTGACGGCGACGGGTAGGTAGAGGAGCCAGTGCCAACATCAACGGTTGTCGGGCGGGTGGCCGCGGTCCTGGCCCTGATCGGCGCTGTGATCGTCGTCCTCCTCCTGGTGATCGGCGGAGGGTCGGGCTACAGGGTCACGGCCCAGTTCGAGAACGCCAGTCAGCTGGTCACCGGCAACAACGTGAACGTCGCCGGCGTCCCGGTCGGCTCCATCAAGAACATCTCCCTCTCCGACGACGGCCAGGCCCTGGTCGAGATGGAGATCTCCGACGACGCCTATGCCCCCCTGCCCGAGGGCACCCACGCCACGATCCGCTCCCAGTCGCTCTCGGGGATCGCCAACCGCTACGTCGACCTCGCCCTCCCCACCGACCCCAACGCCAAGGCGATCTCCGACGGCGGCACCATCACCCAGGCCGACACCACCTCCGAGGTCGACCTCGACCAGCTCTTCAACACCCTCAATCGGCCCACCGTCGACTCGCTCAAGAGGGTGATCCGGGGCTTCGCCCGCTCCTACGACGGGGTCGGCGCCCAGGCCAACCGCGGCTTCTATTACCTGAATCCCTTCCTCTCCACCTCCCGGCGGGTGTTCGGGGAGCTCAACTCCGATCAGGCGAACCTCGAGTCGCTGGTGGTGGACGCCGCCGGGCTCAGCTCCACCCTCGATCAGAAGAGCCCCGAGATCTCCTCCCTGGTCGCCAACCTGAACGGGATGCTGGGCACGATCGGCGCCCAGCAGCGCTCGCTCGCCTCCGCGGTCTCGCAGCTGCCCGACTTCATGCGCCAGTTCGACACCACCGCGGTCAACCTCCGCGCCACCCTCGATGACGTCCAGCCCCTGGTCGACGCCACCCGGCCGGTTGCCAGAAAGCTCCAGCCCTTCACCAAGCGCCTTCGCGGCTTCGCCCGCGACGCCGTCCCCACCGTCCGCAACCTGAACGGGATCATCAAGGCCCCCGGGCCGTCGAACGACCTGATCGAGCTCACCCGCCTGCAGGACCCGCTGGCCGAGATCGGGGTGGGCCCGGTCGAGCGAAACGGCGCCTCCCGCCCCGGCGCTCTGCCCGCCTCCGCCGACTCGCTCGCCGATTCTCTCACCCAGCTCTCCACTCTCAGGGCCTACAGCCCCGAGCTCACCGGGTGGTTCGATGACTTCGGACACTCGGGCTTCCCGGATGCCTTCGGCGGCATCGGGCGGATCTCGACCACACTCAACATGTTCACCCCGGGGGCACCGGGAACCAGCGTCTGCGGCGCTCTCCAGATCCTCCCGCCACCCGCCGGGGAGGGCGCTTGCGACATCCTCGACCCGACCCAGCTCCTCAACCAGACCGGCGAGTTCGGTCTCAAGTACCTCCGGCGCTGCCCCGGCGCCAACGAGCGCGGCTTCAGCGAGGAGCAGCTCACCCAGGGCGGCACGCTCGACTGTGACCCCGACCAGACCCCGCTCGGACCATGAGGCGGATCGCGCTCACACTCGCCGTGCTCGCCGCCGCCGCGGCGACAGTCGTGACCGTCGCCGGCGCCTCGGACAGCCGGAGCTACCAGGCCGAGCTCTTCAACGCCTTCGGCCTGGTCAAGGGCTCGGAGCTTCGAGTCGCCGGCGCCAAGGCGGGCACGATCACCGACCTCGAGATCACGCCGCAGAAGACGGCGCTGGTCAGCTTCGAGGTCGACTCCGCCTTCCCCGAGTTCAAGGCGGACGCGAGCTGCTCCTCGGAGCCGCAGTCGCTGATCGCCGAGTACTTCCTCAACTGCGATCCCGGCACCGCGCCGGAGCCGCTCGACGGCCCGATCCCGGCGGCTCGCAACAAGACGACGGTCCAGCCCGACCTCGCGCAGAACACCCTGCGCGAGCCGTTCAGGGACCGGCTCCAGCTGCTGATCAACGAGTTCGGCACCGCCCTCGACGGCAACGCGGAGAACCTCAACGCCGCCATCCGCGCCGGCGCCCCGGCGCTCCAGCAGCTCAAGCAGGTCCTCAACATCCTCGGCCGGCAGAACACCACCATCGCCGAGCTCAACACCAACGCCGACGCGATCTTCGCCCAGCTCGCGCAGCGGCGCGACGACGTCGTCCATTTCATCGACAACGCCGGCAGGACGGCGGCGATCTCGGCGGAGCGCTCGAGCGACCTCTCCCGCAACTTCGACCTGCTCGACGACTTCCTGGCCGAACTGAAGCCGACGATGTTCCAGCTCGGCAAGCTCGCCACCTACCAGACGCCCCTGCTGAGGGACTTGCACGCCGCGGCGCCCGGGCTCAACAAGCTCGCCAGGAACCTCCCGTCGTTCAACAACGGTACGCAGCAGTCCCTCATCTCCCTGGGCGGCGCCGCGCACGTGGGCAAGTTCGCACTCGCGAACAGCAAGGAGGAGATCGCCGCTCTCAACCAGGCCAGCACCAAGGCCTACCCGGCCGCCGACCAGGTCGCGACGTTCCTGGAGAGCATCGATGACCCGAAGCAGGCGGTCGAGGAGGATGCCTGTGCCCGCTACGACCTGCGCGAGCAGCCCGGTGAGGCCGATCGGCGGGTCGAGCAGCTCAACGCGAAGCTCGGCACGACGCTCCACGGCGACCAGACGGTCACCTGCAGCTGGGCGAACTCGGCGTCGGGCACCGCCCCGAGCGGCGGCAACCCCGGCTTCACCGGCATGGAGGGCCTCCTCAACTACGCCTACATCCAGACCAACTCGCTGAACCTGTTCGACGACCTGGGCCACGCCCTCGGGATCACCCTGGTGGAGGCCCCGGGCAATCCCGACTCGAAGTGCGGCTACCAGACCGGCCCCGAGGTTGCGGCGAAGGGTGGCGGCGGAACCACCGATCCGACCGACTTCGCCGAGTGCGCGGGCATCCTGGGGGACCGTCAGCCGGGCATCAACTACGCCAGGCAGCCCTCGGGCCTGTTCGGCAACCTGCCCCGCTACGACGGCTCGGTCTGTCCCGACGGCAGCAGGGTCCCGGAGATCTGCGACCCGACCATCCAGACGCATTCCGCCGCTCTCTCGGCGCGCGGCGCGGCCCCGACGCAGCAGGAGCAGCAGCAGCCGCCGCAGGCACCGACCCCGCAGCAGCAGGCGCAGCAGAAGGAGCTGGGCAAGATCCTCGACGGCGTCACCGACCCGAACAAGCTCAAGGACGACACCGTGAAGCAGCTCGAGGACCTGCTGAACCAGCCTCAGGTGCCCCAGCTGCCGCCGCTCCCCGACCTCACGCAGGGCCTGAACCTCGACGGCGGTTCCTCGAGCGGCTCGACCACCGACAACCTCCTCGACTTCCTCCTGGGCCAATGAACGGACGCGCAAGAGTCGGCTCGCTGGCGGCATCCCCGACGATGGTCGGCGCGATCACCACGCTGATCGTGATCGTCGCGGTCTTCCTCGCCTACAACGCCAACAACGGGCTGCCGTTCGTGCCCACCTACCGGGTCTCGGCCGAGATGTGCGACGCGGCGCGCCTCAGTCCCAACAACGAGGTCCGAATCGGCGGTAACCGCGTCGGCGTCGTCGAGTCGATCGACACCGTCCCCGCGCCGCCCAACAGCGGCTGCGAGACCGCGGCGGGGTCGAGCTCCTCGACCGTCGCCAAGCTCAACCTGAAGCTGGATGAGAGCGCGAAGCCGATCCCGGCGGACTCACGGGTTCGAGTCCGGTACCGCTCCTCATTCGGCCTCAAGTACCTCGAGATCACGCGGGGCACGAGCGAGACCGGGCTGCCGGAGGCGGCCACGCTTCCGCTTGCGCAATCGGAGTCGCAGGTCGAGTTCGACGACGTCTACAACACCTTCGACACTGCCACGCGGGAGAACAGCCAGCGGGTGCTGCAGGGCTTCGGCGACGCCTTCGCCGCACGGGGCGCCTCGCTGAACGAGGCGATCGGCGCCCTCAACCCGCTGTTCGCCAACCTGAAGCCCGTCTCGCAGGCGCTCGCCGATCCGACGACGCAGCTGGTGCGCTTCTTCCCCGAGCTGGCGGACGCCGCCCGGATCGTCGCGCCCGTCGCCCTCGACAACGCAGAGCAGTTCACCAACGGCGCCATCGCCTTCGGAGCCATCTCGTCGGATCCCGAGGCCCTTCGCGACACGATCTCCAACGGCCCGGGTGCCCTCGAGGCGGGACTGCGATCGCTGCCGGTCCAGCGCCCCTTCCTCGCCGAGTTCGCCGAGTTCTCGCGGCTGTTGCGGCCCGGAGTCCGCGAGCTGCGGGCCGCGCTGCCCGATCTCAACCAGGCCGTGCTGCTCGGCGCACGGGTCCTGCCGCGCACTGTCCAGATGAACCACGACCTCCAGGACGTGATGACGAGGCTCGACGAGCTCGTCGAGGACCCCTCGACGCTGACCAGCCTCAACCGCCTCGGCGACACCTTCAACCTCGTCCAGGACGCCGGCCAGAAGATCGTCCCGTACCAGACCGTGTGCGACTACTGGAACTACTGGATGACCTACCTGACCTCTCACTTCGCGCTGCCGACGCCGTTCGGCTACGCGGAACGGGTCCTCCCGCCGGGAATCGCGGGCTCGACGGCACCGAACGCGTTGCCGCGTAACCCGATGGACAACTACTCCGGGGGCCAGGGCGACGGGCGCTTCTCCAGCAACCCGGCGCTCGTGCCGCCGGACGACCAGGGTGTCTTCGCCCCGCTCAACAGCACTCCGACTGCGCACGACGGCATCCCGATCCTCCACGGCAACCCCTACGGCCCGGCGGTCACCGACGACAGGCCGAACTGCCAGGCGGGCCAGAGCGGCTACGCGCTCGGCGAGGCGCTGCTCCCGGGCCAGGACCCGGACAACCCGACCTTCGGCGTCAGCCAGATCGCCGGCCAGGGATCCCTCGCGGGTGTCCCGGAGCTCGGCAGGACGGACCTCTTCCTGGAGCAGAACGGCGACCGCATCTTCTGGGACTCCGCCAACAACCCGCCTGAGAACCCATGACCCGCCTGAACCACAACCGCCGCCTCTCCAACGTCCAGATCGGGCTGATCGCGATCGTCCTCACCGTGATCGGGTTCTACCTGGCATTCACCAAGTCGATCCCCTTCTCCGGGCACGGCTACCAGCTCAAGGCCGTCTTCCAGGACGCGCAGAACATCCGCGCGAATAGCCCGGTCCGGATCTCCGGCGTCGAGGTCGGCAAGGTGAGCGACGTCCAGCACGTGGTCGACGGGGACGGCAACGGCAAGGACGCGGCCGTCGTGACCATGGACGTCAAGGACAACGCCCTGCCGATTCGTCAGGACGCCACTCTCCAGCTCCGCCCGCGCCTCTTCCTCGAGGGCAACCTGTTCGTCGACCTGCACCCCGGCAGCCCGGGAGCGCCGGAGCTCGAGAGCGGCTCGGTGGTCCCCCAGACGCAGACGTCGACCTCCGTCCAGTTCGACGAGGTGCTCACCTCGCTGCAGGCCCCGGTCCGCGAGAACCTGCAGATCTTCCTCAAGGAGTTCGGCGACGCGCTCGACCGCTACGGCGGCGCCAAGGGCTTCCAGGAGTCCTTCCGGACCTCACCGGCGGCCTACCGGTACACCTCTGAGGTGAACGAGGCCCTGCTCGGCACGCAGCCGGGTGACCTCGCCGGGTTCGTCTCGAACCTGGACATCGTCGCCCGGGAGCTGAACGCGAACAGCAGCGACCTGCAGGGCCTGATCTCGAACCTCAACACGGTCAGCGGCTCCTTCGCGGCGGACCAGGCCTCGCTCCGCGAGGCGATCATCGAGCTGCCCCGCACCCTCGCTGTCGGTCGTCCCACTCTCTACAAGCTCAACCGCGACTTCCCGGCCCTGCGGGCCTTCGCGCGCGAGGCGCTCCCGGGCGTGAAGGCGGCCAATCCGGCGCTCGACTACGCGAACCCGTGGATCGGGCAGCTGCGCCAGCTGATCTCGCAGAACGAGCTGCGGGGCCTGGTCGACGACCTGCGTCCCACGATCCCAGACCTCGCCGCCCTCAGCCACGACTCGCTCCCCTTCCTGGAGGAGTCGCGGGCGCTCGCCTCCTGCTTCAACAACGTCGTCATCCCCTGGAGCAACACGGAGATCCCGAACTCCGACAGCGATCCGCCGGCGGCGAAGGTCTACCAGGAGACCGCCTACGGCCTCACCGGGGTCGCGGGCGAGAGCCGCTCGGGCGACGCGAACGGACAGGAGTTCCGCGTCCTCGGCGGTGGCGGCACCAACACCATCGCACCCTTCAGCACCCCGGACATCGCCCAGCCGCTGACGGGTCTCGTCCCGTTCGAGTTCCAGGGCTCCGAGCCGGCCAAGCAGTCGGCGGCGAAGACTCCGTTCCGGCCCGACGTGCCCTGCGAGACGCAGGAGCCTCCGGACCTCGACGCGGGCGCCCCGGGGCCGGCGCCGGAGACGAACTCGAGCGGCCTGAGCGCCACCCATGAGTCCCCTGAGCTGAAGGATCTGACCCAGCGCTACGGCGAGATCCTCTCGCAGCTCACCGACGCGAAGCAGCTCGAGTCGGCGGGGGCGCCGGACGCGGCCAAGCAGCTGACCGACCAGGCCAGCCAGCTGTTCGAGGCCTGGAGCACGGACTGGACGGCCTTCCAGAAGGCGAACGGAGTGGAGCCCATCGTGCCCTCGCTGCCGGGAGGGAAGCGCTGATGGCCAAGGCGATCCGCGACCACTCGCGCGACTTCCTGGCCATCCTGGGCCTGCTCATCGTCGCCCTGCTCGCGACCTACATCATCGTCCAGAACCAGCGGCTGCGGATCCCGCTGCTCGAGGAGAAGCCCTTCGAGCTCAAGGCCGAGCTCTCGACCGCGCAGGCCGTCACGCCGGGCCAGGGTCAGACGGTCCGGGTCGCCGGCGTTCGCGTGGGCGACATCTCGTCCGTCGACTACGAGGACGGCCACGCGGTCGTCACCATGGACATCGACCGCAAGTTCCTGCCGGTCTACCGGAACGCGACGATTCTGCTCCGCCCGAAGACCGGACTCAAGGACATGTTCCTGGAGCTCGATCCGGGCACGAACACGAACCCGAGCTCCGACGACGACGAGTTCCAGAACGGGGACACGATCCCGCTTGCCAACACGGCGCCGGATACCAACGTCGACGAGGTCCTGGCCGCCCTGGACGTGGACACCAGGGCCTATCTGCGCCTGCTGCTGACCCAGGGCGGTCAGGGGCTCAACGACCGCGGCCAGGATCTGGGCAAGCTGCTGGGCAGTCTCGGGCCCATCAATCGCGGCCTGGCGCGGCTCAACACGGAGGTCGCCAAGCGCAAGGAGAACCTGCGGACGCTGGTCCACAACATGAACCTGCTGTTCGGGACGGTCGGGCAGGACGGAGAGGGCATCGAGCAGCTCGTCTCGGCCTCGAACCAGGCGCTCGGCGCGATTGCCAGCCAGGCGCCGGACGTCGAGGGCGCCGTCTCGCTGCTCGGTCCCACCCTGCGCACCACCCGCATCGCCCTCACGAAGACCGACGAGCTGGCGACGGAGCTCGGCCCCGCGATCAACAGCCTCCGGCCCTTCGCCCGGAAGCTGAAGCCGGTCAACGACTCGCTGGCGAAGCTCGCGAAGACCACCTACGACCCGGTGAAGGACGAGATCCGACCGTTCGTGCGCAACGCGCGCGAGCCCGTCAGGAACCTGCGGCCGGCCGCCCAGAACCTGGTCGATGCGATGCCGCGGTTGACGACGGTGGGCGCGAAGCTCAACAAGCTCTTCAACATGGCGGCCTACAACCCGAACGGGCAGGAGTCCCCCGGCACTCCCGGCCGCGACGAGGGCTACCTCTACTGGCTCGGCTGGCTGGCCCACGTCGGGAACAGCACCTTCTCGTCGCAGGACGCGCACGGCGTCTACCGGCACGTCTACCTCGTGGCGACCTGCGGGACGATCAAGTCGATCGCGCTCTCCAGCCCGCTCGCTCCGCTCGTGACCGGCTTCGACCAGCTCCTGGGGACGGTGTGCCCGTCATGACGTCGATGAACGGAGAGAGGGCCTAGATGCAGAAGCAGGCACCTTCGACAGGGCGGATCCTGGTGGCGGTCGGCTTCACGCTGTCGTGCTTCGCGCTGCTCCTCTTCCTCTGGGTGACTTTCGGCGGCCCGGTGCCCTTCAAGCCGGAGAGCTACCGCTTCACCGCCGACTTCCCCGAGGCGATCACGCTGCAGAAGGAAGCGGACGTGCGGATCGGCGGCGTCTCCGTCGGCAAGGTCAAGGAGCTCAGCCTCGCTCCGGACGACGAGTGCCACAGCAACCCGAGCACCTGCAATACGACGCGTGCGACGATCGAGATCGAGCCGCAGTACGCGCCGATCTCCTCGGACGCGAAGGCGATCCTGCGGCAGAAGACCCTGCTGGGCGAGACCTACGTCGAGTTGACGACCGGGAGCCAGGTTGAGCCGGGCGAGAGCCCGGCTGACGTCCAGGCGCAGTCGACGTCGATCGATGTCGGGCAGATCTCCGGTGACGACGCACCGCACTCCATCCCGGAGGGAGGCCACCTGGCCCAGACGCAGGTCCAGGATCAGACCCAGATCGACGAGATCTTCCAGGGCTTCGACAAGCCGACCCGCGAGGCCTTCCAGTCCTGGATGCAGAACGCGGGTATCGCGATCAACGGTCGGGGCCTGGACCTGAGTGACGCCTTCGGCAACCTCGGGCCGTTCGCCTCCGATGCGAGCGACGTGCTCGGCACCCTCCGCCGTCAGGAGCAGGCTCTGCGCACGCTCGTTCATGACACCGGCGACGTCTTCGCCGCCCTCACCGAGCACGACCAGGCGCTCGCGGGGGCGATCGTCGGCGCCAACAGGACGTTCGGAGCGCTGTCCTCGGAGAGCGAGGCGCTCGCGGACACGTTCAAGATCTTCCCGACCTTCGAGAACGAGGCCCGCCTCACGCTCGACCGGTTGAAGGGCTTCGCCGAGGATGCCCGGCCGGTCTTCCACGACCTGAAGCCGGTCGCGCGCGACCTCAGCCCGACGCTCCGGGACGTGCGCCGTCTCGCGCCCGAGGCGCGCACGCTGTTCCGGAACCTCGACCCGCTGATCAAGGCGTCCGCCACGGGCTTGCCGTCGCTGAGCAGCTTCCTGCGGGAGCTGCGGCCGGTGATGGACCACCTCGATCCGTTCCTGGCGAACTTCAACCCGCTGGTCCGCTGGCTGGACTACCAGGCGCCGGTCGTGACCGACTTCCTCGCCAACCCGTCGTCGTCGACCGCCGACTTCCTGCCGGCTCAGTCCGGCCAGAGCGCGCCGCTCCATCTCTCGCGGCAGATGACCATCTTCACCAGCGAGTCGTTGTCGATCTATCCGGAGCGGATCAACACCAACCGCGGCAACGGCTATCTGCAGCCCTTCGCGATCGGCAGCTTCCTGCCGACGACCCAGGCCGAGATCTTCCCGAGTCACGACTGCGACAACACCAGCAACTTCAACGCCGGCGGCGCCGTCAGCGGCGGCCTGGGCAGCGGTCAGGTCACCAGCAAGCCCGCTTCAATCCCGCCGCAGGAGGAGAGCGGCACGTTCCCCGAGTCCTCGGACATTTCGCCGATGGCCCCCAACTACGTCGGTCCGAATCCGGTCCCTCCGCCGCCCGGGCCGTACAACTCCGCGAATCCGGAGCAAAACGGCCCATCGGCGTTCGCGGCATGCACCATCGCCCCGAGCTTCCCGGCGGCCTTCGGCGGCGGCCAGATCCCCGAGGTGTTCCCGGATCCGTAGGATCTCCCCTCGGTAAGCGGCGGCCACAAACACCGCGCCGAACATGGGAGGTTGAGGTGGCGTACTTCAAGGACCCTCAGGAGGTCTACGAGACGATCGGCAAGCTGTTCACCGATCTGGCTGACGACGAGGAGCTCGCTCCGAAGTTCCGCAAGGCGAACACGATCGTGCAGTACGACTACCGCGAGCCGGATTCGACCATCACGGTCCGGCTGCAGGAGGGGGAGCCCGGCGACGTCGACTTCGGCGAGACGGAGATGGAGCCGGAGGTAGTGATGAGCATGGAGGCCGATACCGCCCACCGCTTCTGGCTGGGCAAGGTGAACGTCACCGTGGCGCTGGCACGAGGGCAGATCAAGGCCAGCGGACCGGTCGCGAAGATCCTCAAGCTCGTGCCGCTCACCAAGCCCGTCTTCCCTCGCTACAAGGCGCAGCTGGAGGCCCAGGGGCGAGGCGACCTGGTCAACGCGGATTGAGCGCGAAGGCCGACGCCCAGGAGTGGGCGGAGATCGTCTCCTCTTATGCCTCGGACCGGGGGCTGCGCTACGAGCCGATCGGCGGGATCAACCCGAAGGGCGCGCCGGTGGCGCTGTGTCCAGGCGGCACAAACCGCCTCACCGGTGAGCTCACCAACGGGTTCTTCGGCGCGTCCTGCGACGCCGACGAGCACGAGGAGGGCGGCTGGGGCCGCAAGGCGGTTCTGCCGGGCGCGGTGCTGGTCAAGGCGCACATGCCCGATCTCGCCACCGTCGTGCCGGTGTTCGACGTCGAGTCGATCGAGCGGACTCCGGGCGACGTGGTCGACCGCCACTCCCGGCGGCGCGTGGAGTTCGAGAGCATCGACTTCAACAGGCGCTTCATCGCCACCGTCCCCCGCGAACACGACCCGGTTGCGCTGCGCGAGCTGTTCAGCCCGGCGTTCATCGACTGGACCACCAAGATCCCCGCCGAGGTCGACTTCGGGATCACCGAGCAGCAGCTGTTCTTCCACTGGCGGCTGCGCGGCCGCACCAGGGAGGAGCTGACCGACGCGCTCCACTCGGCCGGCGGGATCTTCGACCGGCTCCACCGCGAGATGGAGGAGAACAACCTCGACATCTACAAGCCGGGCCCCTGGAACGCCGGCCTCGAGCCCTTTCCGCCGAAGATCGGCTAGCCGCTGGCTCGCTCGCGCAGCCGGCGGCGGTAGGTCCGGTAGAACCCCGGGCCCTTCTTGAGGAAGTCCCTGAACCGGCCCATCCCCTTCGGGATCTCGAAACCACCGACGATCTTGCGCGGCACCAGCGCCAGCCCACCCGGTGAGCGGACCAGATTGCCCCGCACCTGCATGTTGCGCTGCCACGTGAAATCGGGGGCGTGGCGATGGATCGTCAGGCAGGCCCGCCCCTCGAGCACCGGCAGGGCTGCGGGCTCCCGCTCGATCCGGATCTCCCGACGGGCGGGGTCGGCAGTGAACGGCAGGCGCACGGCGATCGGGAAGCCGTCCGGCCCGAGCCAGCTGAGCACCCCGGTCTCGTTCTCGTCCAGGAAAGCCATCCGGTCGTCCCAGGCGACGCGCCCCGGTGCGGGCCCGCCATGCTCCTCCGACGGCTCCTCGCTGTGTCCGGAGCGGACCTCCTCGAGATGCGCGTCGTGGATGGTTGGCTCCTTCGCTGTGTCGCCGTCCGGCCAGACGAAGACACGCTCGGGGCGAACCTGGACGTAGATGCGGGCGTAGTAGAAGTTGAAGGCGGGCCGCAGCGGCTTCGGCGGATGCATCTTCCTGGTCGCGGGGAGCTTCACACCGGACTCGCGCAGGTATCGATCCGCGTTCGCCTCCAGATCCTTGTCGTCGACGGTCGCCATGCCCTGTACCAGCACGCGGATCCCACTGTCGATCCCGGAACCGGTCGGGTCCGAAAAGAGCAGCGCGACGCTCGGGTGGGCTCGGGCATCGTCGGCCTTCTTCGGGTAGCCCAGTCCGGTGGTGACGTCGATCGTCGGGCCGCCCGGCGTGTAGTAGGGCGTCACCGGCCAGGTGATCGGCTGCCTGGCGGCGTCGACGGTGGTGAACTCGCAGGTCACGAAGCGCTCGAAGGCGTCGCGGACCTCTCGCGGCAGCGTGCTGGTCACACCGGGATTCTTACTGTTGCGGCTCGCCCGGCAGCACGATCCGCCGCTCGCCACCTTCCCCCACAACCTCGGGCTCGACGGGCTTCACCTCACGGCGGCGGGCGGCCTCGAGGGCCTCGGCTGCGCTGGCGAAGCCGACCAGCGACTCGAGATGCTTGATGGTGGGGAAGACGAGCGGCAGGTCCCCGGCGTGATGCCGGTCCAGGGCCTCCTGCGGCCCGAACCATCCGGCGTCCACGGTTTCCGCGCCGTCGGGCTTCGGCGGCGAGTGCGCGGGCGCGAGCGCGAGATAGAAGCGCGTGTCGAAGCGGATCGGCACGACCCTGGGCGTAATCCAGCGCGAGTAGGCCACGAGCTCGGCGGGATCGACCTCGATGCCGGCTTCCTCGGCCAGCTCACGCGCGGCGGCGGCGCGATGGGCCTGCTCGCCGTCGCCGTCAGCGGAGTTGACGGCTCCTCCCGGGAAGACCCAGACCCCGGGCATGAATCGGGCCTCGGGATTGCGCCGGACCAGCAGGACCTGAAGGCCGCGCTCCACGTGCTTCCCCCCGCGCCGCAGGAGGATGACGGTGGCGGCGGGCCGTGGCGTGGCCGGTTCGTCGCCCGGGTCGCGCAGGGGCGCTCCGCCCGCCTCGGGGAGATCGCTCACCGCTCTCCGCTCCGCTCGGCCTCCACAAGGGCCGAGGCTACTCGTTACTCTCTGCCGCCCGATGGCAGCGGATACCACCACCAAGCAGCTCTACGTCTGCACTTCCTGCGGCTTCATCTACGACCCCGACGAGGGCGATCCCGACGGCGGGGTACCGCCGGGAACCGCGTTCGAGGACATCCCAGACGACTGGTTCTGCCCCGTCTGCGGAGCCCGCAAGTCGGACTTCGAGCC
>JBKOYL010000032.1:0-17022 GCA_046725395.1 Actinomycetota bacterium
ATGGAGCTCGAGTTCACCGAGGGCATGCAGTTCGACAAGGGCTACATCTCGCCCTACATGGTCACCGACCAGGACCGCATGGAGGCCGTCCTCGAGGAGCCCTACATCCTGATCGCCAACCAGAAGATCGGCTCGGTGCGCGACATCCTGCCGGTGCTGGAGCAGGTGATGCAGGGCGGCAAGTCGCTGCTGATCATCGCCGAGGACGTCGAGGGCGAGACCCTCGCGACCCTGGTGGTGAACAAGCTCCGCGGCACCTTCACCGGCGTGGCGGTCAAGGCGCCGGGCTTCGGCGATCGCCGCAAGCGGATGCTCGAGGACATCGGCATCCTCAGTGGCGGCGAGGTGATCACCGAGGAGATGGGCCTGAAGCTGGAGAACACACAGCTCGACCAGCTCGGCAAGGCGCGTCGTGTCGTTGTCTCGAAGGACACGACGACGATCATCGACGGCGCCGGCGACTCCGAGCTGATCAAGGGCCGCATCAAGCAGATCAAGTCCGAGGTCGAGACCACCGACTCCGACTTCGACCGCGAGAAGCTGCAGGAGCGGCTGGCCAAGCTGGCCGGCGGCGTCGCGGTCGTCAAGGTCGGAGCGGCGACCGAGACCGAGATGAAGGAGAAGAAGCACCGCGTCGAAGACGCCCTGCAGGCGACCCGGGCGGCGCTCGAGGAGGGCATCGTCCCGGGCGGCGGCGTCGCACTGCTCAACGCCCAGGATGCGATCGAGCTCGACTCCTACGAGGACGATGACGAGCGCACCGGCGCGTCGATCATCCAGCGCTCGCTCGAGGCCCCGATGCGGCAGATCGCCGAGAACTCGGGCTTCGAGGCCTCGGTGGTCGTCGAGAAGGTTCGCGGCCTCAAGGGCGGCGAGGGCCTGAACGCGGCCACCGGCGAGTTCGGCGACCTGGTCGCCGACGGCGTCATCGACCCGACGATGGTCACCCGGTCAGCGCTGCAGAACGCCGCCTCGATCGCCAAGAACATCCTCACCACCGAGGCCGTGGTGGCCGAGCCGCCCGAGAAGGAGCCGGCCGGCATGCCCGGTGGCGGCATGCCCGACATGGGCGGGATGATGTAGCGGTTATGCGAGCCCGCTCCGAGGCGGAGCCGAGGAGCGAGGCGTATTGTCCTGATCAACAGGCGAGTGCCCGCACCACGCGGGCGACTTCCAGAGAGGCCCGGTTTTCGCCGGGCCTCTTTGCGTCATGGACGCGTTTTCGCCATATTCAGGCGAGAACGCGTCCAGCGCGAGGAGACTAGCCCTGGATCCCGAGCACGGCGCCCATCGGCCGGGGCTCGACGCCGAGCCGCCCGGCGTCCTCGGTGCCGCGCTCGGTCGTCATCGGGACCTCCATCAGCTCCGCCTCCTCCCAGGTCGCGAATACGGAGCGCCCGATGAGCAGCTCGAGCGCCCGGAGCCCGGTGCGGACCAGGGGCAGCGGGATGTGAATGAGCGGGCGCCCGCGGCCGTTGGAGGCGAGCACGCGCTCGACGATGTCGTCGTAGGAGAGGACCTCCGGCCCGGCGAGCTCGTAGCGCGAATGCGAATTCGACCCGCCGCTTCCGCTGGAGCGCCCGGCTTCGGCGCCGTCCAGCGCGGAGACGACGCAGCGCCCCACGTCGCGGGCCCAGATCGGCTGATAGCGGGCTCGGCCCGAGCCCGAGACCGGCACAGCCGGCAGCATGCCGAAACGCCGCAGCAAGGTGATCCACGGATCTCCCGGCCGGTAGACGATCGAGGGCGCGAACACCGTCGTGTCGAGCGGGGAGTCGCTCACCGCCCGCTCCGCGATCGCCTTGGAGCGAAAGAACCGGGTCCGCTGAAACGGCGTCGCGCCCATCGCCGAGAAGAAGACGAAGCGGCCGACGCCCGCGCGCTCGGCCATGCGCAGCAGGCGGATCGTCGCGAGCCCGTTCAGCTCCTCGATCGTGCCGCCCGGCTGGTCCCGGATGGTCGCGGCGAGGTGGATCACCGTGTCGACGCCGCGCGTCGCGTGCCGCATCGAGAACGGATCGCCCAGGTCCCCCAGCGCGATCTGGACGTTGACCCGGTGCTCGCCGAGCTTGCGCGGGTCGCGGACCAGCACGCGGACGTCGCTTCCCTGCTCGAGCAGGAGGGGAAGCAGCTCCCCGCCGATCACGCCGGTGGCCCCCGTCAGCAGTAGCACATCGGCCACTCTAGCCAGCCCCTCTCATGCACCCGCCCGCCGTCCCGCTCGCCTAGAATGTCGCCTCCCGCGGCGCCCGTTGGGCGCCGCAATCGCAACCACGACCCCTGAAAGGACAGGCTTCTGTGGCATACGTCATCGCGGAGCCCTGCATCGGCACAAAGGACAACTCCTGCGTAGAGGTCTGCCCCGTCGACTGCATCCATCCCACGCCGGATGAGCCCGACTACGACGGGGTCGAGCAGCTCTACATCGATCCGGATGAGTGCATCGATTGCGACGCCTGCGTGGAGGCGTGCCCGGTCGACGCGTGCTTCGCCGAGGACCAGCTCCCCGAGGAGTGGGCGAAGTACACGGAGATCAACGTCGAGTACTACAAGTCCAAGGCGTAGCCGGACCTCAGCCTTTTTCGCTCTCGGGCCACGTCTGACGCTACGACGGCGTCCCTGCGCCCGCGTATGCACTCCGCGCGGGTGAGTGGTCGGTTTCGCGGCCAGCCCGCACGATCGGCACCGCGACCAGCCACAGATAGACGAGCAGATAGACGTTCCGGGCTGCAAGCGGCCAGACGAAGCTCGCCCTGAGCGAATCCACCCCGTCGTAGTTCTGAAGGGCGATCTGCGTGAAGAGGATCGCCGCCAGGAGCACCAGATTCTCCCTGCCGAGTCCGTAGGCGCAGGCGGAGATCGGCAGGATCCAGAGCAGGAACTGGGGCGAGAGCACCGGCGAGAACACCACGAGCACGGCCAGCAGGGCGCTGACCAGCTCGAGATTCGAGGCCCGGGAGCGCCAGCCCGCGAGCACGAGCACGATGTAGCCGGCGGCGCCGATCGCCACCGAGATCCAGCGCGCCGCCGTGGCGCCGCCCGCCGAGATCTCGAAACCGCCATGTCCCGTCACCACCTCGGCCCCGCCGCCGAAGACGTGGGCGATCTCGAAGGGACTCGCCGGCAGGCTCTCCACCTGGAGGGCTCTCTCGGTGTGGTAGCTGACCGCCGAGCCGAACTCGTCACCGGTGACGAGCACGGCACCGGCGCAGAGGAGCAGCGGGATCGAACCGGCGACGATCACCCGCCGGAGATCCCTCTCCCCGCGGCCCAGCGCCGGATAGAGGAACAGGGGGAACGCCTTGATCGCCGCGCCCAGCGACAGCAGCACCGACCAGGTGGCGGATCGGCTTCGGTCGCGGGCCAGGACCGCCGCGAGGACGAACAGGGCCGGCACCAGATCGAAGCGGCTCAGGGCCAGAGGTCCCGTGTCGATCAATGAGGGATCCAGGACGACGCCGGAGAGGATCACCACGCCCGCGCTGTAGATGCCGACCGCCGAGAGCACGCGTTTCTCGTCCCCGGGAAGCGCGAGCGCGATCAGCACCACGATTCCCAGGTCGAAGACGAGCATCTCCCACATGAAGCCGTCGACGAATCCCTGGGTGCTGTCGTCGAGGTAGATCGGGGCGATCAGGATCGGGACCGAGAGCGGCGGGTACTCGATGTCCTGGTCGCGATAGGGAAGGTCGCCGTCCTTGATCGCCTGAGCCTGCGGCGCGAAGTCGTTGATCACGATCGACGACCAGTCGCCGATCGTCGGCACGAAAAGGGCGAGATGAAGAGCGCAGACGAGGGCCGCGGCGGTCGCCCGCCAGCGGAGGGGCATTCCGTTACTGCACCATCGGCAGCTCGGTGCCGCCGACCCGCCCGCCGTTGGCCTGGGCTGCCACAGGGGGCGCCTGCATCACGGGCAGCTCGACCGGAGTGGCGGCGACGATCCCGCGCGCGGCCTCACGGATCATCTGCGAGGCGGGGGCATCCGGATCCTCGATCACCAGCGGCTTGCCCTCGTCGGCGTGCTCGCGGAGCTCGCCGGAGAGCGGCACCTTGGCCAGCAGCGGCACGTCGAGCTCGTCGGCGAGGAGCTGCCCGCCTCCCTCTCCGAAGATCGCGACCCGCTCGCCGTCCGGACCGGTGAACGCGGACATGTTCTCGATCACGCCGAGCACCTCGAGGTCAACCTTGGCCGCCATCTCCGCCGCGCGCCGGGCAACGCTCTGCGCAGCGGGCTGCGGCGTGGTGACGATTGCGATCTTGGCCTGTGGCAGGAGCTGGGCGAGCGTCATCGAAACGTCGCCCGTGCCGGGCGGCAGGTCGAGCAGCAGGTAGTCGAGCTCGTCCCAGGCGACGTCCTCCAGGAACTGCTGGATCGCCTTGTGGAGCATGGGACCGCGCCAGACGACCGCGGCGTTCTCCTCGACGAAGAAGCCGATCGACATCACCGTCGGGCCGGCGGGCGACACCGGCGGAATGATCTTGCGCTCGGGCGAGACCTCCGGCTTGCGGTTGATCCCCAGCATGCGCGGGATCGAATAGCCGTACACGTCGCAGTCGAGAGCGCCAGCCTTGTGCCCCTCGGCGTGCAGCGCGGCGGCCAGGTTGGCGGTCATGGTCGACTTGCCGACGCCGCCCTTGCCCGAGGCCACGCAGATCACGTTCTTCACCTGCGCGAGGGCGCCCTCCGGGAGCTTCGCGCGGCCGAGCTTCTGCTGGAGGTCGGACTTCTCGCCGTCGGAGAGCACGTCGAAGCCGACCTCGACGGAGTTGACGCCCTCGAGCTCGGAGACGTTCTTGACGACCGCCTGCTGGAAGTGCGAGCGGATCGGGCAGCCGGGAGTGGTCAGCGAGACGATCACCTCGACACGTCCGTCGTCGCGGATCTCGATCGAGCGCACCATCCCTAGCTCGACGATGGAGCGGCGCAGCTCGGGATCGATGACCCGCGTCAGCTTCTCGGTTACCTGTTCCTTGCTGGGCATGCGGGACAGATTTTCGCAGGTGTGGGGCTTGGGCCCCTACCCCGACCACACATGTGAAAACCGGGCCCGAGGGCCCGGTTTTCGAGGGAGGAGAGGTTGCTGCTTCCCCACTCGAACGGCCGCCACAAACACCGCGGCCGAATCAGGCGGAGCTTCTCCGGGCTCGCCACCTCTCGAGGCGGCCCGGGCTAAGCGATCAGATGCGCTCGCGCACCTTCCTCACGGCCGGCTCCACGCGCTCGCGGTAGACGGGCTCCACGCGCTCGCGCGCCTTGCGAGCCTGGCCGACGAGCTGATCGGTGACCTGGCGCCGGACGTCCCCGCCCTTTGCCTCGGCCTTCTCGAGCTCCGCGGCGAGCCGCTTGCGCAGCGACTCGATCTCGCTCTTGCGCCCCTCGGCCTCACTCAGGGTCTGGACCCTCTTCTGAAGCGCGTCGATCTCCTGCGAGCGCCTCTCGGAGTTGGTCCAGGTCTCGGCGGTGGTGCGGACGTTCTCCGCGACCGTCGGCCCCGCGCCAATGACGACATCCACGGCCTGGAGGGCCTGGTCAGAGGGCTTGCGGTCGGTGGTCGCTTCGGTCTTCGTCTCGGTCTTGCTGGTCTTGGTTGCCATCTCGGCTACGTGTTCCCTTCAGCGTTGCTTACGTCGGACTCGTCGCTCTCGGCGAGTTCGGCAGGCTAGCACCGAACACATGTTTTGGCGAACACATGTTCTAACCACCGCAGGAGCCCGCGTTACATGGCTTCAGCCGAAAACCCCGCAGAAATTGCGCCAGTGCGGCTATCGAAACAGCGCGAAGAGGCGTCGGTGTGTACCCACGCGTCCAACCCATTCCTCCGGCACATCGAGCTCCTCGGGGCGCGGGAGCGCATCGGGGCCGCTCCAGGCGCGGTTGAGCGTGCGGATGCCGTGCTTGCGGACGACCTCGTCGGCGAACGCCTTGCCGCGGCGGTACTGAGCGAGCTTCATCTCGAGACCGAGGACCTTCGAGACGATCGAGTCGAGCAGCCCGCGGCGTTCGCGGTCGCGGTCGAGCGCGCGGCGCAGGTCGGGGTAGCCGGGGTCGAGCTGGTCGCCGACGGCGTCCATCACGTGCTCCGCGTAGCCCTCGACGAGGGTCATGGTCGCGGTCAGCCTCTCGACCAGCCTGCGCTGCGGCTCGGGCCAGAGCAGCGTGGCGAGCTGGCCATTGGTCGCCGCACCCACCAGCTCCTTCGGGTTGACGCGAGCGAGCCTGCCGAGCAACTCCCCGGGCTTCACCTCCAGGGCCGCCTTCTCGAAGAGCTCTCCGGCGATCCCGCCGATGTGCTCCCGCAGCCACGGCACCGAGGCGAAGTGGACGGCGTGAGTGGTCTCGTGCAGCGCGATCCAGCGCAGGAAGAGATCCCGGTCGACGTCGAGCCGAGCCCGCGCCGCCGAGAGGTTGGGGCCGACGAAGAGCAGCCTCGGGGCGCGCGCCGGGCCGATCAATGCGACGTCGTACTGCCCGATCACCCGCTGCGAGAGGTAGCCGATCGCCAGCCCGACCTCCGCGCCGGTCGCCGCACGGACGATGGTGCGCTGCAGGCCGCCCGATCCCTGACTCCCCGAGCCATCGACGCGGCCGGCGAGGTGCTCCTCCACACGGGTCGAGAGGCTGCGGAACGACTCGATGTTGACCCGGGCCCACTCGTCCCGGTCGACCAGCTCGGCCGAGGGAACGCCCCCCTTCGGCTTCAGCCCCGTGTAGCGGCGAACGAGCTCGGCGGCTCGGTTGGATTCGGCCCGCAGCTCCTCCTCGCTCCCGTCCCACGAGGGGCCCGAGCCGGCGAGCGCGCCGGCAACCCGCTCGGCGAGGCTCCAATCGACCATCCCCTCAGGCATGGACCGCCTCCTGCGCCTCGCGCAGCACGGCCAGGTCCGCGGAGGTTCGGGCCGCTGCCACGTCATAGCGCGCGGTCAGACCGAGTGTGGCGTCCTCGAGCCCCCCGCCGGCGAACTCGAGCGCCGCGCCCGCCCGCCTCGCGATCAGCTGACCCGCCGCCGCGTCGACCGAGCGGCAGTTCCGGGTGGTGATCATGCCGTCGTAGCGGCCAGCCGCGACGTAGCAGAGGGCGACGGCGATCGATCCGGGCACGCGGATCCGATAGGCGCGCCCCTGGAGCAGCTCCGCCGCGCGCAGGACCCGCTCCGGCTTGGTCGCCTCGAGCGCGATCACCTCGAGCCCATCGCCAACCGGGACCTGTAGCGGCCGGCCGTCCAGGGTGACGTGATCGCGGGTCGCGACGAACTCCTCGCCTGCTCCGAACTCATAGACGTAGCCGAGCACCACGTCCGCCATCGAGTCGCCGGTGGCGACCGCGATGCTGACGCTGTGCAACGGGATCGTCCGGCGCGCATTGAGAGAGCCGTCGATCGGGTCGATGATCACGCGCAGCCCCGTCTCGTCCTTGCCGAAGGCGACCGAGCCGCGCTCCTCCGATACCGCCGTGAACTCGTGGCCGGCGCGATGCAGTCCCTCCAGCTCGGCGAAGATCGCGTCCTCGCAGAGGCGGTCGATCAGCAGCGTCCGGTCGCCTCCCTCCCCGACGCCTTCGTAGCGCGTGCGCGCGGCGATGCTCCGATGCTCGGCGAAGATGCGCCGCTGGACCTCCACGGCGCGGCGGCAGGCGTCGATCCACTGATCGTCGCTGGGACAGGCGCCCGGAGACGCCTGCGCGGCGTCGCCGCGGGCTCCTGCCTCGGTCATGCGGCGAGGTTAGCGATAGGCCCCTGGGCGCTCGATCGGCGCGGGAGGGGTCAGCCGCATAAGCGGCCGGACGCGGCGGCGCCATGGACTAGCCTGGGTTCGATGGGCTTGACGGGCGAGCAGCGTGATCAGCATGCTCCGGCGCTCAGCCTGCAGCAGGAGCAGGTGATCGCCCACGACGCGGGTCACCTGCTCGTTCTCGGCGCGGCAGGGAGCGGGCGTACGGAAGCTCTGGCGCGAAGGCTGGGGCGCCTCGTGGGCGCGGGCGAGCGGGCGCTCGTTCTGACCAGCTCCGCCGCCGCCGCGAACCGGATCAGGTCGAGGGCCGAGGAGACAATCGAGAAGCCGTTCGAGGAGCTGGTCGTGCACAGGCACCCGGCGGCGGCCGCCCGGCTCCTGCGCGAGCACGCGACCGAGGCGCAGCTCGACCCCTTCTTCGAGTCGCTGAGCCCCGCCGAGCGCCTGGCGATGCTGCTCGAGCGGCTCGACGAGCTACCGCTGCGCCGCCACGAGATCCGAGGCAACCCGGCGGGCTTGCTGGCGCGGATCGTTGATCGCATCGACGCGCTCAAGTCCGCGGGGGTGACGGCGGAGCGTTTCGCGCACTGGGCCGACGAGCAGGCCGGCGCCTCGCGCTCGGAGCGAGACTCGGCCGCGCGCGAGCGGGAGTTCGCGGAGATCTACGAGCTCCACGACTCGATGCTGCGCTCGGCGGGAGCGATCGACGAGATCGACGGGGTAATCGAGCTGACCAGGCTGCTCGGCGAGCGGCCCGCCCTCGCCGAGGCGGTCTCCCGGCGCTTCCCGCACCTGCTCGTCGACGAGGCGGAGGATGCCTGTCCGGCGGAGCGCTCGCTGATCGAGGCCTTGGCGCACGGCGCGGAGACGACGGTGATCTCCTGCGACGACGAGCAGGCGCGGGCGCGGTGCGGTGCCGCCTCCGCCTGGGCGCGGAGTGCGCTGGCCCCCGAGGAGGTCTCACTGGAACCGGCCTGGCGCTACGGCGGTGATCTGCTCGACGCCGCGCATGCGGTGGTCGCGCCCGCCGGCGGCGGCTCCGCCGCCCCTCGTCGAGCCGCGGGCGCTCCGAGTCGCGTGCGCTTCTGGTGCGGGACCAACGAGCGGGCGGAGGCGCAGGCGGTCGCGCGGGACATCGAGACGGGGCTCGCCGCCGGCGAGATGAGGCCGGAGGACGTCTGCGTTGCGGTTCCGCGAGGCGGGGGACGCGCGCGAGCGATCGCGGCGGCGCTCGAGGAGCGGCGGGTTCCCCACCGGCTGACGGGGCCGGGAGCCTTCTTCCAACGCCCGGAGATCCGCGACGTGATCGCCTGGCTGCGCCTGCTCGCCGATCCGACCGACGCCGCGGCCGCGGTCCGCGCGCTCAGCCGGCCCCCGGTGGAGCTGCGCTCGGTCGACCTGGCACGGTGCACGACGATCGCCCGCCGGCGCAAGCTCGACATGGTCTCGGCTCTGGAGGCGTCCCTGGAGAGCCCCCAGATCCCGCCCGAGGCGCGTGATCGGATCCGCGAGTTCCTCCAGCTCCATCGCGCCGCGGCCAGGGCAATGGGCGAGATGAAAGCCGACGTCTTCGTCAGGCGGCTGATCGAGCGGATCGGCTTTCGCCGCCACCGGCTGTTCGCCGCGCACCCAGAGGCCGCCGAGCGGCTGCGCAACCTCTCGCGCCTAGGTGAGCTGGCCACGGCGTGGACCCGCCGGGAACCCGCCGGCTCCAACCGCGACTTCATCCGCTACCTGGTCGCGGTGTCCGAGGCCGGCGTCGCGCCGGTCGATGAGACGGGTGAGCCGATGCCCGATGCGGTGCGCGTGATGTCGCTCGAGCGCACCAAGGGGCTGGAGTTCTCGCGCGTCTACGTCGTCGGGCTCCACGCCGGGGCCCTCCCGGGAGCCACTCCCCCCGGCCCGCCGGCGGTCCCCCCGGCGATCGGGGGAAGCGGGCCCTCGCACGAGGATGAGTCCAGGCGGCTGCTCTACGTGGCGATGACGCGGGCCCGAGACGAGCTCGTGCTGTCGAGACCGGCGGCAACCGACGCCGGCAGCGCCCGCCCCTCTCCCTTCTACGAGGATGCCCGCGCGGTCCTCGACGGCGCCGAGCAAGAGCACGGCGAGGAGCTCTTCGGCCCCGCCGAGGGGCTACAGGCGACGTACCGGATGATCCAGGACGAGGTGCTGGAGGAAGCGTGGCGCGCTGGCGGCAAACTCCGGGAGCCCCGGCTCGACACCTATGTCGACGTCACCCGGGCGGTGGCGCGCTTCCTCGAGCTGGTCAAGCTCGCCGGCCTGATCCAGGGCTCGACGGATGAGGCGGTGGCGGACTCGCTCGCCGCGATCAACGACCTGCTCGAGCAGGCGATCTCGCCCGAGCAGCGCAGCGCGCTGCGCGACTCCGGCCTCGACGCCTACCTGCTCGACGAGGAGGGGGCCGCCAAGCGCCGCCGCGAGCTGATCGCCCAGCGCGATGAGCCCTCGCTCGAGGCCTTCCTTCCACGGCGGGGCGAGGGGCTCGCCCTGTCCGCCACCGACATCGAGCTCTACCGGACCTGTCCGCTCAAGTACAAGTTCGCGCGCGTCTTCGGCATCCCCCAGGAGACGACCATCAACCAGCGCTTCGGGATCGTCATCCACCAGGTGCTGGAGCGCTTCCACGCGCAAACCGCGGAGCCGGGCCCAGGATCGACGGAGGGAGAGCCCGACGCCGGCAGCCTGGAGCGGTTGATGGCGCTGTTCGCCGCCGCCTGGCGGCGGTTCGGCTTCGGCGAGTCGGACGACGAGCTCCAGTTCCGCGAGAAGGCGATCGAGGCGCTGCGCCGCTACCACGCCCGCGAGGTCGCGAGCGGCTCCCAGCCGCGCTGGGTCGAGCGCAAGTTCGACTTCCGCATCGGGCCCCATCACCTCCGGGGCCGCGTAGACCGGGTCGACGAGCTACCGGGCGGCGGCTATGAGCTGATCGACTACAAGACCGGCGACCCGAAGCCGCAGCGCGAGCTCGAGTCCGACGTCCAGCTTGCGATCTACCGCCTCGCCGCACGCGAGGCCTGGCGCCTCGAGGGAGCCGCGGGCAGCTACTGGTACGTGCTCGCCGACGAGAAGGTGGCGGTCGGCGGCTCACCCGACGACCTGGAGCGGGTCGAGGGCGTCGTCCTCGAGGTCGGCGAGGGCATCCTCGGCCAGGACTTCGAGCCCCGGCCCTCACCGGAGATCTGCTCCTGGTGCGACTTCCGCTTGATCTGCCCGGCCTCGGAGGCGTAGCGGCGAGGACTCTCGGGCCCGCCCTGTACATATGTACATAGGTTTGGTACATTTGTACACATCATGTTGGCCTGGACGTATCTGGCGGCGGCAATCGCGAGCGAGGTCGTCGGGACGGTGTTCCTCCGCTTCACGGATGGCTTCACGCGGCCCGGCTTCTCCATCCTCGTCGTCGCCACCTACGCGCTCTCGCTCTGGTTCACCGCCCTGGCGCTGCGCGCCCTGGAGATCAGCCTGGTCTACGCCGTCTGGGCGGGCGTCGGCACTGCGGCGGTCGCCGTGATCGGCATGGCGGCTCTCGGCGAGTCGGTGACCGCGCTCAAGCTGGCCAGCATCGCGCTCGTGATCGGCGGGGTGGTCGGGCTCAATCTCGCGGCAGCGGGATAGCCATGGCGGTGATGCCGTTGGCCACGACCGCGAGAATGCCGGCCGTGACCGAGACGAGCGCGACGACGGGACGGCGGGAGCAGATCCTCGAGGCGGCCCTGCGCGTGATCGGTCGCTCGGGTCGTGAGGCCGTCACCCATCGGGCGGTCGCCCAGGAGGCCGGGGTACCGTTGGGCTCGACGACCTACTACTTCGACTCCCGCGACGAGCTCCTCGGGCAGGCACTCGAGCACGTCGCACGCAGGGAGACGGAGCGCTATGTCGAGATGGCCGAGGAGCTCAGGGGGGCAAAGACCCCCCGTCAGCTGGCCGACATGCTGCTCTCCGAGCTCGTCGCGGACGCCCAGGACCGGATCGCATACATCGCGGAGTACGAGCTCTGGCTCGAAGCGAGTCGGCGGCCGGAGCTGCGCGCGGCCGCGCAAGCCTGGTGCGACGCCGTCCAGCTGGCGGTGGCCGGGGCCATGGAGAAGCTCGGCAGCACGAACCCCGCGGCGGACGCCAGTCTGGTGGTCGCGGCGATCGACGGTCTCGGCGAGCGAGTCCTGGGACGCGAAGAGGATCTCGCGGGGGCGGCCGCCGAGTTCAGGCCGCAGCTCCGCCGCCTGATCGAGCGCCTGGTCGGCTAGTTGTTGCCCTGCTGGCGGAGGTAGCGCTCGAAGTCGCGCGCCAGCGACTCCCCGGAGGGCACGTCGTCCTCCATGTTCAGGCGGTCGGACTGCTCGGCCTCGAGGCGCTGCACCAGCTCCTCGATCTCCGGGTTGGCAGCGACGGCCCGGCTCACCTGGCTCTGATAGGACTCGGACTCCTCCTCGAGCCCCGACGCCTCCACCGCCACGCCGAGCAGCCCCTCGAGCCGCCGCAGCAGCGCCAGCGCCGCCTTCGGGTTCGGGACCGCCGCCACGTAATGCGGCACGGCTGCCCAGAGGCTCGCCGAGGGAATGCCGCGGCGCCGGCAGGCATCGTGAAGCACGCCGACCACCCCGGTCGGGCCCTCGTAGTTGGAGCGCGCCAGATCGAGTCGCTCGACCAGCTCCTTGTCCGAGGCAAGTCCGGTGATCGGCACCGGCAGGGTGTGGGCCACGTCCGCGATCAGTGCGCCCAGGGTGACCACCATCTCGACGCCGAGCGCCTCCGACGTCTCGGCGATCCCGTCGGCGAAGGTCCGCCAGCGCAGGTTGGGCTCGGTGCCCGCGAGCAGAACCAGATCCCTCTCGGCGCCGGCCGGCGTGGCCGCGAGCAGGACATTGCCGGGCCATTCGATCTCGCGGGTCTGCCCTTCGGTCAGCCGGATGGTCGGCCGGTTCGCCTGGAAGTCGAAGAACTCCTCGGGATCGATCTGCGCGATCACGTCGGCGTCCAGCGACTCCGCCGCAGTGGTGAGCGCCGTGGTCGCCGCCCCGGCGGCGTCGTTCCAGCCGGCAAAGGCACAGACCAGTGCCGGCGATCGAAGCTGCGGAGGCTCGGCCTCCCAGACGAGCGCGTCCATCGTTCGAGACTAGCGACTCGCGGTCGGTGGGGCCCCGGTCCCTCTTTGCGACTCGAATTCGAGTTCCGCGGCGTCCGTCGCACGCGATTGAATCGCCCGGATGGAAGCTGCCCGTCCAGCCGTCCCCGAAGCCGGCACTCCGATCGCCGAGCTCGCTCCGGGCCGGCGCTTCGCGGGCGTCTACGCCTGCGTGCGCAAGGACCGGCTCTCGGCTCGCAACGGCTCCATCTATCTATCCATGGAGCTGCGCGATCGGAGTGGGTCGATACCGGCCCGGGCCTTCCGCGACGTCGACCGCCTGGCGGCGCGCTTCGAGCGCGGCGATGCGATTCGGGTCGCCGGGAAGGTCGAGCGCTTTCGGGGCGAGCTGGTGGCCGAGGTCGAGGAGATCCAGCCGATCGAGCAGAGCGAGCTCGACCCGACCGGCTTCCTCCCCGCCGCATATCGCGACGCCGACGAGCTGCAGGGCTTTCTCGAGCACCTGACCAGGGAGGTGCACGATCCCTCCCTGCGTTCGGTCGTCGAGCGTGTCCTCTTCACGGAGCCGGTGGCCGGCGAGTTCCGGCGAGCTCCCTGCACTCGGGCCGGCCACCACGCCTACGTCGGCGGTTTGCTCGAGCACACCGTCGCCGTCGGCACCCTGGTCGGCGAGGTCTGCCAGCTCCATCCGCGGCTCGACTCCGACCTGCTGATGGCCGCGGCGCTCCTGCACGACGTCGGCAAGGTGCGCGAGTTCACCTACGGAGCCGAGTTCGTGATCACGGAGGAGGGCCGGCTGATCGGCCACCTGGCGCTCGGCGCGGAGATCGTCGGGTCGGCCGCACGGTCATTGCCTCCGGAGCGCCGCGCCGCCCTCCTCCACTGCGTCCTCTCACACCACGGCGCCGACGGCAACCGGTCGGGCGCAGGCGGCCGGGGCTTCGGCACGCCCGAGGCGCTCGCCCTCTACCGGTTGAACGCCCTCGACGCCGGCGTCAAGGGCGCCCTCGAGCACGGCCTCTGACGGGGGCCCATGCTTCGACGCTGAGCAAGGCTGCCGGGCGCCCCTATTCGGGCGACTGCTCGGGCGACCGGAGCGCCCGGAGGACAAGCTGCGCAGCGATCAGCAGCGCCAGGCCGGCGAAGATCAGCTCGAGGGCGCGCTGGGAGACGGCGTTGGCGACGACGACGCCGATCCCGACGCCGAGTGGCGAGAGCGCGCCGATGACCAGGCCCTCGCGGACCTGAACGTTGCCGTAGCCGAGCTGGCGCCAGACCGCCACGATCGCGACGGGGACGATTGCGAGCAGAGAGGTGGCCTCTGCCTCCACCTGGCTCTCGTCCAGGAAGATCGCGAGCGCGGGGACGAACAGGATCCCCCCGCCCACCCCGAGCAGCCCGCCGACCATCCCGCCGGCGAAGCCCATGACCGCCGCCGCCACGGAGCTCACGGGACGATCAGCTCCACGGCGATCACAACCAGGAGAACGGCAAAGAGCAGGGAGATCGCCCGTTCGGGGAGGCGCTGCTGAAGCGCCGTTCCGGCGATCGCACCACCGATTGCCGGGACGCCGACGAGCGCGGCATTGGGCGGATCGACGTTGCCATAGAAGGCCTGCACCGTCACCGCCAGCGCTGCGATCACCACGATTGCCATCAGGCTCGTCCCGGTTGCCTCCCGCTCTCCGTAGCCGAGCCAGACGATCAGCAGCGGCACCAACACGCTTCCGCCGCCGACTCCCAGCAGCCCGCTGAACGCACCGGCGGCCGTCCCGATGACCGCCAGCTTCAGCGTCCTGGACATGGCCTCTCATCCTGCTCGGGGCTGAGGCGCAGCGCGTAGCGGTAGGCCTGGGTGATCGTCTCGATCTCGGCGCTCACTCGTCGATGATGAGTGCTGAAGCGGCGGGAATCGCCCCGCTAACCCGCCTAAACGGAGGGGGCGATACTAGTGCCGCATGAACGCGCCAGCGGCAGACGCGGAGAGCCTCGAACGGTTGATCGCGCCTCTGCGCGAGAATCCGGACCGCGCGGCGATCCTGACGGACATCGACGGGACGATCGCGCCGATCGTGCTCGATCCCTCCGAGGCCGCGGTGCCGGAGGGCACGCGGACACTGCTGAGCGAGCTCGCCGGGCGATACGCGCTGGTGGGCTGCCTCACCGGTCGGCGCGCCGCGGACGCCCGCAGGATCGTCGGTCTGGACGAACTGGCGTATTCAGGGAACCACGGCTTCGAGGTCCTGCTGCCCGGCGAGGCCGAGGTGAGGCCTGACCCGTTGCTCGACGGCCACGAGGCGGATGCCGGCCGCTTCGTCGACCGGCTCGACCGGTCGGAGCTCGAGCGGGTCGGCATCCGCACCGAGGACAAGGGGGCGATCGTCGCGCTGCATTGGCGCGGTGCGCCCAGCGAACGGGCGGCCGAGTCGCTCGCGCAGGAGATCGCCAGCGAAGCGGACCGGCAGGGACTCGTCCCGCACCGCGGTCGTAAGGTGCTCGAAATCCGCCCGAATGTGGCGATCGACAAGGGGATCGCCGTCGCGGCGCTGATCCCGGCATATTCGGGGGCCACGAACACCGCGGCCGGATCTACGTCCGCAGACACCGCCGCCGGCCCCATCGAGTCGGCGCTCTACGGCGGCGACGATCGCACCGATGTGGACGCGTTCACCGCGCTGCGGACGCTCGAGCGGGACGGCCAGCTGAAGTCCACGGCCTGCATCGGGGTGACGTCGAATGAGTCGCCCGCCGAGGTCGCACGCGAGGCTGATCTGACTGTTCGGGGGCCGGAGGGATTCGTCCGCGTGCTGGAGGCTCTTGCGGCGTGACGTTCTGCGATCTGCTGCGGATGACGGTGCTGCTCGCGGCCGGAGCGGCGACCGTGCTGGCCGCGGTGACGGTGATCGCGGTGAGCGGCGGAGACGACACGCTGACCGCGTACGTCGCGGCCGGATGGTGGACCGTCGCTCTGATCGGCGGAACCCTGCTTGGCCGGCCGGCGCGCGCCGCCGAGGCGATGAGCGCCGTCCTGGCTGAGGCCCGGACAGCCACCGCGCTGCCTGAGATCGGCAATCCGACACGTGCCGCCCTGGCGCGGCTCTGGCCGATCGGAGCGTTCGCGGTGATCGCCGGCGCGCTCGGGTTCATCCTCCCCGGCGTTGCCGCCGTCGGCGCAGGGTTCGCGCTCGCCGCGGCGCTCTCCTGGCGCGCCCGTGAGGGCGCCGTGGCCGCGATCGAGGAGCGCGACGGCGTTCGCTTCTACGTGGAGCCGGGCTCGGCGCTGCAGCCGGTCCGGCTGATCCGCACGCCGGGGCTGCGGCGGGACCGGATGCCACCAGGGCACCCGCCCCCGCCGCCGCCCACGGCGACGGCCTGACAGCGTGAACGTCCCGGACACCCCTACATGGGCGGCAGCCCGGGACGTTCGGTGGATCTAGGCGCGGGCTGGCGCGGGCTCGCCCTCCGCGGCCGGCTCAGCCTCGGCGTTCGACATCTCGACGTGGGCCTTGCTGTCGCGGGTGCGGATCAGGACCAGCGTCGCGACGAAGCCCAGCAGGGCGATCACGGCACCGCCGAGGAACGCGCTCTGGAATCCCTCGGTGAGCGCATTGGGCAGCGTCGACCCACCGCTCGCCATCACGTCATCCGTGCGCGAGGTGGCGATCGTCGAGAGGACGGCCAGGCCGAGCGCTCCGCCGATCTGCTGCGAGGTGTTGATCAGCCCGCTCGCCAGACCCTGCTCGCGCTCCTCCACACCGGAGACGGCCGCGATCGTCGAGGTCACGAAGCCGAACCCGAGACCGATCGCCGCCAGCAGCGAGGCTCCCACGATGTCGGTCAGGAAGCCGCCGCCCGCCGAGACCTGGCTGAACCAGACCAGGCCGGCCGCGACGAACAGCATCCCCGCGGCCAGGATCGGCTTGAAGCCGAACCGGGTGACGAGCTGCCCACCGAAACCGGCGGCGATGATGATCGTGACCGCCAGCGGCAGGTAGGAGAGCCCGGCGTGGATCGCGCTGTAGCCGAGCACCTGCTGCATGTACAGCGAGATGAAGTAGAACATCGAGAACAGGGAGGCTCCGAGGAGCAGCCCCACGACGTTCGCTCCGGTCAGGGTCCGCAGGCGGAAGATCCGGATGGGGACGAGCGGCGCCTTCGAGCGGAGCTCGATCGCGACGAAGGCCCCGAT
>JBKOYL010000008.1:0-83785 GCA_046725395.1 Actinomycetota bacterium
GGCCTCACCGAGAACGACTTCGAGCTGGCGAAGAAGGTCGAAGAACTCGCGTAGCAGTCCGGTAGCCTTGGCTCGTCGCCAGTGACCGACGACGATCCCCCTCGAAGTACGCGCGCCCTCCTGGGCGTGACCAATCCGGCCGCAAGCCGGCAGCCTGACGCGGAGCGGAGCAGATGACGGCCGTTCTCCTCGTCCTGCTGTTCGGGTTGATTGCGGTCAACGGCGTCTTCGTGGCCGCCGAGTTCGCGCTGGTGCGATCCAGGCGATCGCGGATCGAGCAGCTGGCGGCCGAGGGCTCCAGAGGCGCCGGCGCCGCACTCGATCAGATCGACCGAATCGACGAGTACCTCTCCGCGTGTCAGCTCGGGATCACGATGGCGTCGATCGGGATCGGCTTCCTCGGCGAGCCTGCGGTCGCGGAGCTGATCGAGCCCATCTTCGGTGGGTTCTCCCACGGGGTGGCGGTCGGGATCTCGGTGGCGATCGCCTACACGCTGGTCACCACCCTTCACGTGACGATCGGGGAGCAGGCGCCGAAGATGTTCGCGATCTCGAGGCCGGAGGGCAGCGCCCGTGCCCTCGCGGGCCCGCTTCGGTGGTTCCGCCGGATCAGCGCGCCGTTCACCGTCGCTTTGACGTGGATGTCAAACGGCGTGGCGCGGCTCTTCGGCGTGCGTCGCGGCGAGCTCGACGAGCAGCAACCGACCTCCGAGGACCTGCAGATCCTGATCTCGCAGTCGGCGGTGCGCGGCAAGCTGGACCCGGGCGAGGCCGTGATGCTGCGGGGCGTCTTCCATCTGCACGAGCAGGAGGCCCGCGAGGTGATGACCCCGATCCCCGCGGTCGTCACGGTCGATTACTCCTCCGCCGTGTCCGACGCCCTCGGCCTCTGCACCTCCTCCGGCCACAACCGGCTCGTGGTGGTCGAGGACGGCAACCAGGACCGGGTCCGCGGCATCGTCCACGCCCTGCGGCTCGTCCGGCTGCTGATGAGCGACGGGCCCGACGCGAAGATCGAGGGAGCGGTCCGCGACGCCCTGATCGTCCCCGAGACCAAGCCGCTCGACGACCTGCTCACCGAGCTCCAACGACAGCGGTCCTCGATGGGGGTGGTGGTCGACGAGTACGGCCGGACGGTCGGCATCGTCACCGTCGAGGACATCCTGGAGGAGGTCGTCGGCGAGATCGAGGACGAGACCGATCCGCTCGCCGGCTCCTTGCGCCAGCTGGCGAACGGCGACTGGTACGTGCGCGGCCATGTCTCGCTGGGCGATCTCTCCGACCGCGGCATCGAGCTCCCGGTCGACACCGACGCCTACAACTCCGTCGGCGGCTACGTCTTCGGCGAGCTCGGCCGACTGCCGAAACGCGGGGATCTGATCACCGCCGACGGCTTCGAGATCCGGGTGGAGTCGGTCCGCGAGAACCGGATCGAGGCGGTTCGAATCCACTCCAGAAGTGCGTAAGCGACCCGTTTCAGGGTGCTTGCAGGAGTTTTTGCTTCCGTCCGTTTGGGGTTCTAGCTTGCGGAACATCAGCGGGTCACTGAGGAGGCCACATGTGGGTCGTCCGGTTTAGCGATAAGCAGCTTGAGGTGGTCAGGGCGGTGCTCCGCTCCGAGGAGCATCGGGGGCCGGTGCTGGAGGGCGCGCTCGAGGCGCTCGACCTGGCCCGATGGGATGACCTCCCCGAGGCCCAGCTCCCCTGGGGCGAGGTGGAGGCGGAGGCCGTGAAGCAGGGCGTCTCGGAGGCGGACGTGATCTGGGATCGTTCCGGCCGCCATGAGGAGCCGGCGGTGCCTTCGACGAAGTCCGGCGTCAAGCGCAAGGGAAAGCAGGCGGCGTAGCCGGGTAGGTGGCGGCCGCGTCGCGGCCGCGGCGCTGCTGCTCGCTTCGCTCGTGCTCGGCGCCTGCGGTGGCGACGGGAATGGTCATCCCGACCGCTTCGACGCCGACCGGGCGATGACGCTGGTCCGCGCACAGGTCGCGGTCGGTCAGCGTCCGGCCGGCTCGGAGAAGCTTCGGAACCTCGCCGTGACGCTCCGCGGGTATCTCCCCGATGCGCGCTTCGAGCCCGTCCCGGGCTCCGGCACCCAGCGCGTCCTGCGGAACATCGTCGGCGTCCTGCCGGGGCCCGGGCCCGCGATCCTGATCGGCGCGCACTACGACACCGAGTACCAGCCGCGCGGCTTCGTCGGCGCCAACGACAGCGCCGCCGGCACCGCGGGCGTGATCGAGCTCGCCCGCTCGCTACCCCCCGAGCTCCCGGCCGGCCATCGCGAGATCCGCTTCGTCCTCTTCGACGGCGAGGAGGAGCCGCCGGGCTGCAGCGAGAAGGACTTCGAGTTCTGCGCGCTGCGCGGCTCCCGCGCCTACGCCGCCGCCCACCCCGGCGAGATCGGGGACATGATCCTGCTCGACTACATCGCCAACCGCGGCGCGCGCCTGCCTCGCGAGGAGAACTCGAGCCCGCAGCTCTGGGAGCTCCTGCGCGCGGCGGCCGACCAGGCGGGCACCGAGGCGACCTTCCCCGCCACCACCCAGACCCCCGTGATCGACGACCACATTCCCTTCCTCGAGCGGGGTGTGCCGGCGATCGACCTGATCGACTTCTCCTACCGCTACGCCGACACGCTCGAGGACACCCCGGACAAGCTCGACGCCGCCGTCTTCGACGCGGTCGGCGAGACGGTTGCCCAGCTCACCATCGATCTCTCCCCAGCGAACGTCCCGGAATAGGGCCTATAGCGGGTGGTCCGGGACGTTCGGCTGGCGCTCTAGTCGTATTCGTAGAAGCCGGCGCCGGACTTTCGGCCCAGCTTGCCCTGATCGACCAGGCCCATCAAGCGCCCGGGGGGACGGTGATGATCCTCGCCGCTGTCGTCGTAGAGCGCCTCGCCGATCGCGACCGCGACGTCCGCGCCGATCAGGTCCAGCAGCGCGAGCGGCCCCATCGGGTAGTTCGCGCCCAACGTCATGCACCGGTCGACCTCCTCCGGCTTCATCCCCGTCTGCTCCATCAGCCGCACGGCGTCGAAGAGGTAGGGGAAGAGCAGGCGGTTGACGACGAAGCCCGGTTCGTTGGGAACCTCGACCGCCGTCTTGCCGATCGACTCGCACCAGCTGCGGGCGCGGGTCGCGATCTCATCCCGCGCGCCGTCCGGGATGCAGAGCTCGATCAGCTCCATGCGGACGACCGGGTTGAAGGGGTGGAGGCCGAAGGTCCGCTCGGGATGGCCGCCGCGCGAGGCGAGCTCGTCGAGGGACAGCGATGAGGTGGTCGTCGCCAGGTCGGCCTCCGGGGCGGCGTCGGCGACGGTCTTCAGGACCTCGACCTTCGGCTCGAGCTCCTCGATCACGGCCTCGATCACCACGTCGCAATCCGCGAGGTCGGCGGCGTTGGTCGTCACCTTGACTCGCTTGGCATCGGCGCCGTCGAGCTTCGCGCAGAGCGCCTGCGCCTGCTCCTCGGCCTTCCAGGCCGAGGCATCCGATCTGGCGAGCAGCCTCACCGTGGAGGCGACGGTGGCGCAGGCGGCGAGCCCGGTCGCGATCGTGCCGCTGCCGGCGATCGCCGGCCGTTCGTATGTATCGGACTCCGCCATCGGTGGACGGTCTATCACGCCAGTGATCGGCGTAGAGTCCAGCCTGATGGCCGAGGCGAGTGCCGCGACTGGCTGACTCGCCAGTCAATGGGTGTATGCTTCCCCTACAAGGCTTGGTTGCTTGAAGAAACCGACTGAGGAGGGCCGAGGTGGCTGAGAACGCAAGGTTCAGTGGACGCGAGGTGGTGATCGTGGAGGCCGCCCGGCTCCCGGTCGGACGCGGGCATGAGGAGAAGGGCTACTACAAGGACGTCCACGCCTCCAGCCTGCTCGCCAAGACCTATGACGAGCTGATCAAGCGCGCCGGCATCGACCCCTCCGAGGTCGAGGACGTCGTCGCCGGCTGCGTGCAGCAGTTCGGCGAGCAGGGGATAAACATCGCGCGCAACGCCTGGCTCGAGGCCGGACTGCCGATCGAGACGCCCGCCACCACGGTCGATCGCCAGTGCGGCTCGGCGCAGCAGGCCGTCAACTTCGGCGCCGCCCTGGTCGCCTCCGGCGTCCACGACGTCGTCATCGGCGGCGGCGTCGAGCACATGGGCCACATCTCCTTCGCCGACTCCGCCGAGGTGATGAAGGAGCACGGATTGGCCTTCTCGCCCGCGCTGATGGAGCGCTACAACCTCGTCCCCCAGGGCATCTCGGCCGAGATGATCGCCGACAAGTGGGAGATCCCGCGCTCCGAGCTCGACGAGATCGGTCTGCGCTCTCACACCCTCGCCCACCAGGCGACCGAGGAGGGGCGCTTCGAGCGGGAGATGATCCCCTGGCAGTCAAACGGCGACACCTTCGTCACCGACCAGGGCATCCGCCCGCCCGCCGAGGACTCGCTCGAGAAGCTCGCCTCGTTGAAGCCGGCCTTCAAGGAGGACGGCAAGATCACCGCGGGCAACTCCTCGCAGGTCTCCGACGGCGCCGCGGCGGTGCTGCTGATGACGCGAGAGAAGGCCGATGAGCTCGGCCTGAAGCCGCGCGCGCGGATCGTCGATCAGACGACCGTCGGCGTCGATCCCGTGATGATGCTCACCGGCCCCATCCCCGCGACTCAGCTGATCCTGACGCGCAACGGGATGAAGATGGATGACATCGACCTGATCGAGATCAACGAGGCGTTCGCCTCGGTGATTGCGGCCTGGCGGCGCGAGCTGGAGCCCGACATGGATCGCGTCAACGTGAACGGCGGCGCGATCGCGATCGGTCATCCGCTCGGGTCGACCGGCGCGCGCCTGATCACCACGCTGCTCCACGAGATGGAGCGCTCCGACCAGGAGACCGGCCTGGTGACCATGTGCTGCGGGGGCGGCCTCGGCACCGGCACGCTCATTCAGAGGGTCTGATCTCACAGGGCACGGTCGGCGGCCGTTGAGGTAGCGATGGCCATGGGCACGAGGCCCGTAGGCGCGCGTAATGCGAAGGTGCCCCGACAGGGGCAACCCGTCTTGCGAAGTCCGGCGGCGGAGTGGACCTCTGACGACCATTACCTGATGCGGGCCGACAAAGTGATCCGCCGCCTGATGGAGGAGCGGGGCCCGATCGATCCGGCGATCGACCGCCGCGGCAGCCGGCCGGATCCCTGGGAGGCGCTGGCGCGCGCGATCGTCGGCCAGCAGCTGTCCACCAGGGCGGCGAGGTCGATCTGGGAGAAGCTCGTCGGGCAGTTCGGCGGGAGGCTGCCGGCGCCGGAGCAGCTCCTGCGCAAGCGACGTGAAACGCTGCGGAAGGCCGGGCTATCCAACGCGAAGGTCGAGTTTCTCCGCGACCTCGCGATGCGCGTCAAGGACGGCCGACTCGACCTCAGACGCTTGCAGAAGCTGCCGGACGAGGACGTGATCGCCGCGCTGATCGAGGTCAAGGGGGTCGGCCGCTGGACGGCCGAGATGTTCCTGATCTTCCATCTCGGCCGGCCGGATGTCGTCTCCGTGGGAGACCTGGGGATTCGCCGCGCCGTTCAGATTGCGTACCGCATGGACGACCTGCCGGGGCCCGGGGAGCTCGAGAAGCTCGCTCAAGAATGGCGGCCGCATCGAACGCTCGCCTGCCTGTATCTCTGGCGCTCCCTCGACAACGCGCCGGTCGAGGCGGGCGCGAAGTAGCGTTGATGCGAGGGCGCTCCGATGATGCGAGGGCGCGCGACGGCGCGACCCGTAATAGGTCGGAGGAGCGACCCGTTTGATGATGCCCGCCCTCGACCGCATCTCGATTCACCGGCCTAGGTGGGAACTCCGAAGCCGCCAGACGCCCTCGGCAACCTCATTCATCGACCAGCATTAAACACCGCCTCCTCCGCTTCGCGTCCGGGGGCGGTTCGCGTCTTCAGTGCGCTACGCCCGTGCCGCCGCGCGGCTCGCCGCTGTGCTGGGCGAGCTCCTCGAGGCGGGCGATCTGCAGCTCACCCTCGCGCCTCACGGGGTCGTCCTCCGGCAGCGCTTCGATCAGGCGCCTGATTCGATTCCGCACCTGGAGCGCGAAGTGAGGCGTCGAGGGCCCGGCGAGGGCCCGGATGTCCTCGACCGTCACCGGCCGGCTGAGGCGGTCAGGCCGCTCGACCTCGCTCACCTCTTCCCCTTCTGAGGCCTGGGCACCGGCTCTCCCTCGGGGCCGCCGGGCTGGGCGATTCCCCCGCGAGCGGTTCCCTGCGTCCCGGCGGCGGCCCCGATCTGGGCGAGCTCGGCGAGCTCGTCCACCTCCGCCTGTACCTCTCCGCCGATTGCCGTCGCGTCGCCCATCAGCCAGACGTGGTTGTACACGGCTCGCGTCGGATCCGTCTGGTACCCGGGCTTGATGTCCAGCAGGAAGGTCCTCAGCTCGGGCGGCAGGGCGTCGGCCTTGTCGGTGACGAGCAGCGGTCCCCACTGCCCGCTCGAGGCGAGGGATGCGGCGGCTGCTGCGTCGAGCGGCCGGTCGACGTTGGCGAGCTCCATGCCGTGCCCCGGGTCGTTGATGTTCCAGCCGAACGAGCCGTCGGTGTAGCGGGCGAAGAGCAGGGCGTTCCGGACGGCACCGGTCGAGCCGACGCGCTGGACGCTGGCGGAGACGCGTGCCAGCTGCGCGGCGGCGGTCTTCGAGATCACGGACCGCGGTCCGAGCACGTAGACGGCTGAGGCGACATGCCGGCGGAGCGCCGCCAGAGTCGCCTCCGGCACCTCGCTCTTCCCGGTGAACAGCACGGGATCGCCGGAGCGCGCCGCCCAGGCGGCGGCCGGCATCGCGTACCCGGGTTGATCCGAGCTCACCACCAGGATGTTCTGCGGCTCTCGGCGCACCAGCCGCTGGCGGAGCTGGTCCACCGCGTTTGCGATGGCGGCGGGCGAATCTCCCTCGACCTCCGCGGCCCGCAGATCGGAGGGAGCGGAGGCGCCGCCAAGCGAGTAGACGGCGACGCCCCCCGGGCCGCGCCCGCGCGGGCCGAGCTGCGCGAGCGCCTGGGCGGTTGCATCGGGAACGGCGTCATGCTGGCTGATCAACACGGGGATCCGGGTCGGCGGTCCCGCCAGCACCGAGGCCGCGATCCCCGCCTGCCAGCTGTCGTCGGGCACGACCGCAACGGCCTCGAGCGGCCGGCCCTGCGGCGCGGGGGGATGGGTCGCGAGCGCCGCGGCGGCGGCATCCGCGATGGGATCGGCACCGCTGATCCTGGTGGTGTTGCGGGTGGCGACCAGCGGGAAGCCGAGCGTCCCCACGGGGGCCTGCTGCGCGTTGTCCGTCGCGACCGAGATCGTCACCACGCGAGTTTCGTCCTCGCCACCTCCGCCGAAGGGATTGATCGCAATGAACAGCGCGACGAGGGCGGCGATCGCCAGCACCCCGCCGCCGATCAGATGCCGCCGATCGACGCGCGCCGGGACCTCGAAGCGCAACCAGTCGATCGCGTTCTGCAGCGGGCGTCGCAATCCCAGGTCGGGGCGGGGGGCGCGCACGGCGGCGAACGCTACCCGCATGTGTCGCCCGGACGCCGCCGAGCGACGGCAACAAACTCATCGGCGGAGCGTGCGCGGTAAGTGGCAGGTTCCACTTCCGGTTCGGGTAAGCTGATTGACTGACCAGTCAATCGGGTCCGCTTTTTCTCGCGTCCAACGGCCCGACCGCACCGAGAGAGAGGCCTGCCCAGCCATGGACTTCGCCCTCAAGGAAGAGCAGAGGGAGCACCGCGAGCAGGTTCGCCGCTTCGCGCGCGAGGTGATCCGTCCCGTCGCCCGCAAGCACGACGAGGAGGAGAGCACTCCCTGGGAGGTGATCAAGGAGGCGCGCAAGTGGGGCCTTCACGGCCTCGAGCACATGCAGCGCATGGGCGCCGACCCGGACGGTCAGTTCGGCGTGATCACCGCGGAGGAGCTCCATTGGGGCTGCGCCGGGATCGCACTCGCGATCCAGGGCTCGGGGCTGGCGGCGGCCGGCATCGCCGCCTCCGGCACCCCGGAGCAGATCGCCGAGTGGGTCCCGCAGTGCTTCGGCAGCGATGATGAGATTGCTCTCGGGGCCTACGCGGTGACCGAGCCGCAAGCCGGCTCGGACGTGAAGAGCCTGAAGACCACCGCCAGGCTCGACGGCGAGGAGTGGGTGCTGGACGGGAGCAAGGTCTTCATCACCAACGGCGGGATCGCGGACGTGCACGTGGTCGTCGCAACCGTTGATCCGGAGCTCGGCCACCGCGGCCAGGCCTCTTTCGTCGTCGGCAAGGGCACCCCGGGGCTGCGCCAGGGCAAGAAGGAGTCGAAGATCGGGATCCGCGCCTCCCACACTGCGGAGGTGATCCTCGCCGACTGTCGGATCCCGGTCGAGAACCTGCTGGGTGGGATGGACAAGCTGAACCGCAAGCTGGAGCGCGCCCGCTCGGGTCAGAAGGCGGGCTCCTCGAACGCGCTCGCCACCTTCGAGATGACGCGTCCGATCGTCGGCGCCTCGGCGCTCGGCATCGCTCAGGCCGCCTACGAGTGGACGCTGGAGTACCTGGCGGACCAGACCGTCGACGGCGGGAAGCCGGCGCTCGAGGAGCAGCGCATCCAGCAGGTGCTGGCCGACGTCGCGACCGAGATCGACGCCTCCCGCCTGCTCGTCCAGCGCGCGGCGTGGATGGGCCGGAACGGCATCCCGATGACCGGCGGACAGGGTTCCATGTCGAAGCTCAAGGCGGGCGACGTGACCATGTGGGCGACGACCACGCTGATGGAGCTGGTCGGCCCCTATGCGCAGACCACCGACTGCCCGCTCGAGAAGTGGTTCCGGGACGCCAAGATCTACCAGCTGTTCGAGGGCACGGCCCAGGTGCAGCGCCTGGTGATCTCCCGAATGCAGGCGCGGACCTACCAGGAGCGCTTCGCCGAGGCGGCCGAAATCGCGAGGCGCGCGGTGAACGGCTCCAGGAACGGCTCCGGGCGGAGCGGCGCGACCTCCGAGCCGGCCGCAAGCGCCGCTTAGCCCCTGCGCCCGATCGCGAGGGCGCCTGCAACCGCCGTTTCAGTTCCACCCCCTCGCCCCGGTCACCCTGTGGGCTCAGATGACGGGATCCAAGCGGTTCCGGCTGGCGCTCTCCGGCGCCTTGGTCGCGTGCGCCTGCGGCCTGGCGATCGGCACCGCATCCGGCCAGGACCTCCAGCAGAAGCTCAATGCGACGCAGGCGAAGCTCTCGCACGCGAGGACCCATGCCGGCGTGCTCACCACGCGGATCAGCCACGAGTCCGCGCAGATCGATCGCCTGACCACCGAGGTCGCGGCGCTTCGCAACAAGGAGGCCGCCGTCGCGGCGCAGCTCGCTCAGAAGCAGGCGGAGCTCGTCCAGGCGCAGGCCCGCCTCGACTACCTCAAGCAGCGGCTCCGCGAGGCGATCACGATCCTCGAGGAACGGCTGGTCGCGATCTACGAGACGAACGAGCCCGACCTGATCACGGTGCTCCTGCAGGCGGATGGCTTCGACGACCTACTCGCCCGCACGGCCTATGAGCGGACGCTGCAGAATCAGGACAACGACATCGTCTCCCGGGTGCGCGGCCTGCGCAACGAGATGCAGGTGACCGTCAACCAGGTGAGGGCCGCCCGCGACGCAATCGCCGCCCGCAAGCACGAGCTCGAGGTCACCAGGATGGAGCTCAGGGCGCGGACCGCCGAGCTCGCAACAGCGCGCCGCAAGCAGCACGCGACGCTCGAGGCGGTCCGCAAGCGCCAGGACGACCTCGAGGGAGACCTGACGGAGATCTCCCAGAAGATCGCCGAGCAGCTCGCTCAGGGCGCCGGGGCGCTGCCGGCGGGTCCGATCCGTCCCGGTGGATACGGGCTGATCTGGCCGGTCAACGGGCCGGTGGTCTCGGGGTTCGGCCCGCGCTGGGGCAGCTTCCACGAGGGGATCGACATCGCGGTTCCGACCGGGACGCAGATCCGGGCGGCCGCCTCGGGGACGGTCGAGATCGCCGGCTACGAGGGCGGCTACGGCAACTACACCTGCATCGACCACGGCGGTGGACTCTCCACCTGCTACGCACACCAGTCGCAAATCCTGGTCAGCGGGGGCCAGGTGAGCCAGGCGCAGACAATCGGACTGGTGGGCTGCACCGGGCATTGCTTCGGCCCGCACCTCCACTTCGAGGTCCGCGTCAACGGACAGGCCGTCGACCCGCTCGGCTACCTGTAGAGCTGCCGCTCGAGCCAGCGCAGGGCGAGCGACTGCAGCTCGGGGTCGTGCTGCACCGTGGTGTGTGCGCCTCCGGGCACGACCACCAGCTTGCTCGGCTCTCCCGCCCGCTTGTAGAGACCCTCGGTGTGCTCGCTCGGGACCCGCGTGTCGCCCTCGGCGTGCAGCAGGATCAGCGGCCGACCTGCGATCCGCTCAACGGCCTCGCCGACGTCCTGAGCCGCGAGCCAGGCCTCGAGGTCGATCGGGTCTTCGACGCGCATCCCGAACCGCCGTTGCCTGACGCCCGCGGCGAGGTGGTCCTCGCTCGCCGGGCAGATAGCGATCACGCCGGCGATCTCCGGCGCCCGAGAGGCGGCGCAGATCGCGAGAAAACCGCCGAGGCTCGAGCCGCGGACAGCCACCCGGCGGTCATCGACCTCAGGCCGGGAGCGAAGAAGCCGGACCATGGCGATCACGTCCTCGACGGCCGAGCCGTTGAAGCCCCGCGCCGAAGCGCCGTGGCCGGGCAGGTCGAAGCCAAGGGCAGCCCAGCCGTTGGCTGCCGCGAGCCGCGCGAAGTCGGCATGGTTCTCCTTGCGCGACCCCGCTCCGTGGATGACGACGACCCCGGGCGAGGGCTTCCGTCGAGGATGATCCGGCAGCCAGAGCGCGTAGGAGAGCCCGCTGTGGAGGTCCTCTCGGACCGGGCGCCGGCGCAGAGAGCGCTCCATTGCGGGGATTCTGGCCGATCTCGTTCAGAATCCCTGCCCCATGAGCACGCGGGCACACAGCTCGGGCTCGGTCACGACGGATCCGATCGCCGCCTCTCCGGTCTACCCGGCGGGCTCGCGCGTGAACGAGCGGGGGCATCTCGAGATCGCGGGCTGTGACGTGGCCGAGCTGGCCGAGCGCTTCGGCACCCCGGCATACATCTACGCCGAGGACGACATGCGGGGCCGGGCCCGGGAGTACGTCCGGGCCTTCGAGCGGCGAACCGAGTCGTTCGAGGTGATCTACGCGAGCAAGTCGCTTCCGTGCACCGCCGCCTATCGCGTGATGCGCGAGGAGGGCCTGTCGGTCGACGTCGCCTCCGGAGGCGAGCTCCACATGGCCCTCGCCGCGGGCTTTGATCCCGAGCGGATCCACCTGCACGGCAACAACAAGACGGAGGCGGAGCTCCGCTACGCGTTCGAGTCCGGCGTCGGTCACCTGATTGTTGACTCCTTCGACGAGATCGAGCTGGCCGATCGCCTGCTGGACCGTCCCCAGCGGGTGCTGATCCGCGTCACCCCCGGCATCAAGCCCTCCACCCACGACTACGTCCAGACGGGTCAGCTCGATTCCAAGTTCGGCTTCGGGCTGGCGGATGGGCTCGCCGAGGCCGCCGTGAAGCGGGTGCGCGCGTCGGAGCACCTCGAGCTGATCGGCCTGCATGCCCACATCGGGTCGCAGATCTTCGAGCTGGAGCCGTACGTGAAGGCGATCGAGGTGATCGCGGAGTTCTGCGACGCCGTCGACTTCGAGCCGCGGATGATCAACGTCGGCGGAGGGCTCGGCATCGCCTATCTGGACTCGGACGAGCCGCCGGCGATCGAGGACTACGTCGATGTGAAGGTGCGCGGCGTGCAGCGGGTGTTCGAGCGCGTGCCGAGGATCCTGGTCGAGCCCGGGCGCTCCCTGGTCGGCAACGCTGGGGTGACCGCATACCGGATCGGGACCGTCAAGGAGATCCCGGGCGTGCGCACCTACGTGGCGGTCGACGGCGGGATGTCCGACAACCTGCGCCCGATGCTCTACGGATCCCGCTACGAGGGAGTGGTCGCGAACCGGGCGGCGGAGACGCCCGACGCGCTGGCGACGATCGCGGGCATGCACTGCGAGTCAGGCGATGTGCTGATCCGCGACACCGAGCTGGCGGCTCCCCGGGTCGGGGACGTGCTGGTCACTCCCGCCACCGGCGCCTACGGATACGCAATGGCCAACAACTACAACGGGGTGCCGAGGCCGCCGGTGATCTTCTGCCGCGACGGCGGTGCGAGGGTCGTGGTCCGCCGCGAGACCTGGGACGACCTGCTGACCAGGGATCGGTAATGGCATCGACGGTCAACGTCGGCATCCTCGGCAAGGGGACGGTGGGCGGAGCGTTCCGCAGGCTGCTCAATGAGCGCGCCGACATGGTGGCGGAGGTCTCCGGGCGCCGTCCGAGGGTGAGCGGCGTCCTCTCCAGGGACAGGGGCGACTTCGACCGGCTCCTCGCGAGGAGCGAGATCATCGTCGAGCTGATCGGCGGCACCGATCCGGCGCTGGAGTACGTCACGCGCGCGCTGGAGGAGGGCCGGCACGTGGTGACGGCCAACAAGCAGCTGCTCGCGCACCACGGCCCGGAGCTGGTCGCCGCAGCCCGCAAGGGGGGCGCCCAGCTTCGCTTCGAGGCCGCGGTGGCCGGCGCGATCCCGGTGATCCGGGTGGTGCAGGAGAGCCTCGGCGCGATCCCGATCGAGAAGGTCTTCGGGATCGTCAACGGGACGACGAACTACATCCTCACCGAGATGGCCCGGAGCGGCCTCTCCTACGAGGCAGCGCTAGCGCAGGCCCAGGAGCTGGGCTATGCGGAGGCCGACCCGAGCGACGACGTAGGAGGAGCCGACGCCGCGGCCAAGATGGCGATCCTGGCCCGTCTCGCGTTCGGAGTCCCGGTGAAGCTCGAGGACGTCCCCTACGAGGGAATCGAGCAGATCAAGCCGGACGACCTCGCCTACGCGAAGGAGCTCAGCCTCTCGCTGAAGTTGCTCGGCGTCGCGGAGCGAGTCGGCGACGCCGAGATCAGCGTGCGGGTCTTCCCCTGCTTTCTGTATCCGGGTCACCCGCTTGCGCCCATCGAGGGGCCCTTCAACGCGGTGATGGTCGAGTCTCCCGCGATCACCGAGATCACCATGTCCGGCCCCGGGGCAGGGGGGCCGGAGACGGCGTCCGCGGTGCTGGGAGACGTCGTCTCGGTGATCGCCGGCGGCTCCCCGCTGTTCGAGGAGAACGCGAAGCTCCGGATCGCCAAGGACGTGGAAATGGCCTTCTACCTCCACCTCGAGGTCGACGACCGGCCGGGCGTACTCGCCCAGATCGCGGAGGTGCTCGGGGACAACGAGGTCTCGGTGCGCAGCGTCGTCCAGCGCGGCCTCGGCGGCGAGGCCCAGCTGATCATGGTCATGCACCCGGTCTCGGAGAAGCGCTTCGCGGCGGCGCTCAAGAAGATCGCCAAGCTCAAGTTCCTGCGCTCGCCCCCACGCTCGATTCGGGTGATCGAGGAGGAGTGGACCTAGGGTGCCGACGGCCCTGATCGAGCGCTACCGCGATCACCTTCCGCTCGAGCAGGGGGACCCCGTGGTGACCTTGAACGAGGGCTCCACGCCGCTGATCCACTCACCGCGCCTTTCGGAGCGGGTCGGGGCCGCGGTCTACCTCAAGTTCGAGGGCGCCAATCCGACCGGGAGCTTCAAGGACCGCGGGATGACGGTCGCCGTGTCGCGAGCCAAGGGCGCCGGGGCGGAGGCGATCATCTGCGCGTCCACCGGCAATACCGCCGCCAGCTGTGCGGCGTACGCGGCCCGGGCCGGGCTGCGGGGCGCTGTGATCGTCCCGGAGGGCAAGATCGCGATCGGCAAGCTCGCCCAGGCGCTCATTCACGGCGCCCGCGTGATTGCGTTGGAGGGCAACTTCGACCAGGCGCTCGAGATCGTTCGCGAGCTTGCGAAGAAGCATCCGGTGGAGCTCGTCAACTCGGTCAACCCTTACCGGATCGAGGGCCAGAAGACCGCCGCCTTCGAGACCTGCGACGAGCTCGGCCAGGCACCGGCTGCGCTCGCCATCCCCGTAGGAAACGCCGGCAACGTGACCTCGTGGTGGGCGGGATTCCAGGAGTACGGCACCTCCCCGATCCTCTACGGCTACCAGGCCGAGGGCGCCGCGCCGCTGGTCGAGGGCCACCCGATCTCAAAGCCCGAGACCGTCGCTTCCGCGATCCGGATCGGCAACCCCGCCCGCTGGGAGGAGGCAATGAACGCGTTCACGGCCTCGCGTGGGCGAGTCGCGGCGGTCAGCGACGAGCAGATCCTGGAGGCCTACCACTGGGTCGCCTCCAGCGAGGGAATCTTCTGCGAGCCGGCCTCGGCCGCGTCTGTAGCCGGTCTGCTCGCCCACGGCCTGCCCGTCGCCGACGGGATGGCCAAGCCGGAGACGGTCGTCTGCGTGCTCACCGGCCACGGCCTCAAGGACCCCGACACCGCCCTGGGCAAGGCACCGGCGGTGACCGGCTGCAAGGCGGAACTTGCCGAGGTCGAGAAGGCGGTCTTCGACTAGCTTCGACCCCGATTCTGTCCGTGGGCCACACGATCGGCGGTAGCTAGCCTGGGCGCATGGCTTCGCAGCCGCGCGTCGAGCTTCTCTGGTGGCGAGAGTGCCCCTCCTGGGAGCGGGCGCTCGCGATCCTGCGTGAGGTAATGGCGGAGGCCGGCCTCGATCCGGACTCGATCGAGGTCGTCGAGGTCGACACCGAGGAGGCGGCGGCGCGACAGTCATTCGTCGGCTCGCCCACGATCCGGGTCGATGGTGAGGACATCCAGCCGCCCATCGGGGGGGAGCCGACCGGTCTCGCCTGCCGCGTCTACCGCCGCCGGGACGGTCGCACCTCGCCGCTGCCCGAGACCGACGACGTCTTGGAGGCGCTGCGGTCAGCCGTCGGTCGTTGACGGGATAGCCTCCGGCGAATGCTGATCGCGATGGGCCAGCGGGCCCCCGATTTCGAGCTCCCCGGCACCGATGGGGAGCGCCATCGCCTCGCGGACGGGGCGGCCGCGACGGTCGTCTACTGGACCTGCAATCACTGTCCGTACGCGCTCGCCTGGCACGAGCGCATGCTCGAGGTAGCCCGCGACTACTCCGCCCGGGGCGTTCGCACGGTCGCGATCAATTCCAACGACGCTGAGCGGTACCCCGCCGACTCCTTCGAGGCGATGGTCGAGCGCGTCGATAGCGAGGGCGGCTGGCCGCATCCCTACCTTCACGACGCCAGCCAGGAGGTCGCCGCTGAATGGGGGGCCGAGCGAACTCCTCATGTCTACGTGCTCGATTCGGAGCTTCGGCTGCGTTATACCGGCGCGCCAGACGCGGACTACGACGACCCCTCACAGAGGGCGGCCTGGCTCCGCGACGCGCTCGATGCCGTGTTGGAGGGACGCGAGCCGGAGCGGTCGGAGACTGAACCCGTCGGCTGCACGATCAAGTGGCGGCGATGAGGTGACCGAGCGACGAAGGCTGGTCAAGGTGCCGGCCTCCTCGGCCAACCTCGGGCCGGGCTACGACGTGCTCGCCGCCGCGCTAGCCGTCCACCTCGAGCTGGAGGTCGAGGAGACCGGGGCCTTCTCGGTGGAGGCCAAGGGGCTTGGCGTGCCACTCGACCGCTCCAACCTCTGCGTGCGGGCGTTCGAGTCACTGCGGCCGGCGGACGGGATCGCCTTCCGCATTCGGAGCGGCATCCCCCTGGCCGCGGGCCTCGGCTCGAGCGCAGCCGCGATCGTGGCCGGGCTGCTTGCCGCCGACCATCTGTACGAGCTTGCGCAGGAGCCGGAGGACATCCTGGTCAGAGCAGCGGAGATGGAGGGGCACCCTGACAACGTCGCGGCCGCGCTCTACGGCGGCTTCGTCGTCTGCGCCAGCACTGACGGAGCCGTGACCGCGACCCGGCTCGATCCTCCGCAGGGCGTCGAGGCGGTCGTGGTGATTCCCAACGAGCAGGTTCCGACGGAGGAGGCGCGCCGGGCGATTCCCGAGAGCGTGCCCGTGGCGGACGCGGTGGCCAACATCTCGGCGGCGACCGAGCTCGTCCTCGGCATCCAGCGCTCGGACCTCACACTGATCGGGCGGGGCCTCGCGGATCGGCTGCACCAGCCCCATCGCGCCCACCTTTACCCGCGCTCCATGGAGATCGTCGAGGAGGCGCCGAGGATGGGGGCAATCGGGGCGACGATCTCCGGCGCCGGTCCGACGGTGCTCGTCTGGACCTTCTGGCAGAGCACCGGCGGCGTGATGAAGGAGCTCAGCGAGCGCGTGGGAGACTGGGCCGAGGTGAAGCGGCTGCCGTTCTCCCCGATGGGCGCGGACGTGCCGGAGCTGTGAGGGATTCCCGGAACAGCTCCCTCTCGCTCTGCTCGGAGGACTCGTTCCTCTCCATCGCGTCAAAGGGCTCCGCCCTCTCGGTCGGCTCGGTCGGCTCGTTCGCCTCGATCGGCTCGATCGGGTCGGCGGGCTCCGCCTTCTCCATCGCCTCCGCGGGGTCGGCGGGGTCGGTGATGTCGTTCGCCTCGGCCGGTTCGATCATGTCCGCGCGGGCGCGGGACTCGATCATGGGCGATCGAGAGCGGTCCGGCGCGGCCCTGCTCGCGGCGGGCATCCTGACCGCCTGCGCCGCGGCGGTGGCGGGGTGGGCCCTCCACCGGCGCTGACCCGGCCGGACTCTAATCGAGCAAGCCGACCTGGCGGAGGATCGAGACGGAGTCCGAGTAGACGTCCTTGCGCTTGATCATCCCGTTCTCGTACGGGATCACGTCGACCCCTCGCCATTCGATCTTCTTCCCAGTGGGCTCGGCGGTCAGGTCTCCACGACGCATCGTGTTGGAGTGGGTCGCGGTCGCGGTCCACTCCTGGGTGACGACGCCGTCGCGCACGTAGAGACGACGGGTCTCGAAGTGGATGTCGGGCCAGGTCTCGAAGATCGCGCCGATGTGCTCGCGGACCTCCTCGCCCTGCGCCGACTCACCAGCCGTGTGGTTCTCGAAGACCATGTCGGGCGCGTGCATCGAGGTGATCGCGTCGAGATCGTGGTCGTTCCAAGCCTGGTTGTAACGGCCGATCGCCTCTTCGAGACTCTGGGCGGAGTCGTCTCCCACGGCGGACAGGATATGTTCGCCGACCACGGAGAGACAAGGGGAACGGAGGAGGAGCTATGGCCGAGGGCTACACGATCAAGCACGTCGACGAGTTCGAGGAGATGGAGGGCAGCGGGAACGCGACCTGGCGCCTCGCCCGCAAGACCCTGGGAGCCGAGGCCTTCGGCTTCAACGTCGTCGACATCGCCCCCGGCGGCCAGATCCCCGAGCACGACCACGCGGGCGACAACCAGGAGGAGGTCTACATCGTCCTCGAGGGGCGGGCGACGCTGGTGACGGACGGCGACGAGCGCGATGCGCCGGCGGGCACCTACGCCCGCTACGCCCCCGAGGTCAAGCGAACGATCCGGAACAACTCCGACGGGGACGTCCGCGCCCTCCTGATCGGCGTCCCGTTCGACAGCGGCTATCAGGGGATGCCCTGGGGCTAACCGGCGGATGGAACCCGGGTATTTCGCAAGCTCTCCTGGATTGCTGTTCCTATGGAACAGCAGGACAGGACAGCCTCGCGGCTTCGCGGAGCCGGGGCGCCCGATGATCGGTTCAGCGGCTCAGGAGAACTCTTCGAGCGAGCGCATCTGCCGGCGCAGCTCGTGGTCCCGCTGATCCGCCGGGACGCCGGACTCGGCGGTCACGGCCTCGTTGTGCCTGACGTCCGCGATCGCCCGGAAGCGCTCGGTATCCGAGCCCGGGTTGGATGAGCTCCCCGTCGGTCGCTCTCCGCGCTCTGCCTTGTTCTGCTTGCTCATCCTTCGTCGTTGTATCAGGTTTGTGAGCGTTCGCTAAACACTATTTGCAACCGCTCACCGCCCTGAAAGTAGCGGTGCAGGAGCTGCGAAGCGCCGGTCTCCGCCGTTCGCAAATTGCGGTCAAAGCGGCGTGACCGCCGGTAGGCGCCTCCGCGGCGCCGAGTGGAGCCCCGCCTATAATTCCGCCGCTCCGTCGGTCCAACCCCGTCGCGCGCCCGCTCGAAGAAGGCGCGGAACCGGAAGCCCAATTGAAGAACTCGTCCCCAGAGCGCATGCGCTACTCCCCTGAGCGCGCGTATCGGCCCCTCGTCGCTCCACCGAGCGTCGAGGACAAGGATGCGTGCGCGCTCTACGCGTCGGTGCGCCGCGACGCCACCCCGAGCCGCGAGCCGGTCACGCTCGCTCTCGAGTCGTTGCAGAAGATGCTCCACCGCGCGGGCAACGTCGACGGCGAGGGGGACGGCTGCGGGCTGCTGGTGGACATCCCGACGAAGATCTGGGCGGAGGAGGTGCGCCAGGGCGGCCACAACCCGGCGCTTGCCCTCGATGACGCATTTGCCGTCGCCCACCTCTTCGTCGAGCGCTCCCAGGACCTCGAGAAAGTCCGCCACGGAGCCCGCGAGCTCCTGGGCGCCGCCGGGTTCCGGATCCTCGCCGAGCGCGTTGGGGCGGTCGACTCGGCCGCCCTGGGCGCGACTGCGCGAGAGGAGGAGCCGCAGTTCTGGCAGTTCGCGGGTCTGGTGCCGGAGGCCGCGGAGGCCGACCGCGCCGTCTTCAACCTGAAGATCGCCCTCGAGGAGAACCTCGGCGTCCACGTCGCGTCCTTCTCGGGCAAGACCGCCGTCTACAAGGTGATGGGGAACCCGAAGGTGCTCGGCTCCTACTACGCCGACCTCTCCGACGAGCGCATGGAGACGATCGGCGCCTTCGGCCACAACCGCTACTCGACCAACACCTGGCCGTCCTTCACTCGTGTCCAGCCCTTCGGCGTCCTCGGCCACAATGGCGAGATCAACACGATCGAGCAGCTCCGCCAGGAAGCGCGGATGCTCGGGGTGCCGATCGGCGAGGGCAACTCAGACTCGCAGGACCTGAACCGGACGATCGAGACGCTGGTCCGCCGCCACGGCCTCTCGCTGGCCGAGGCCATGGAAATGGTGGTGCCGCCGATCGTCGACGAGATCGCGGCCCTGCCCGAGGAGCTCCACTCCTTCTACCTCTACCTGCGGCAGGCGATGGGGCCGTACGCACAGGGGCCCGTCGCGCTGATCGCGCGACACATGGACGAGTGCGTCTTCTCCGCCGACGCGATGGGGCTGCGGCCGCTGTGGAAGCTCGAGACCCCGCACGACTTCATCTTCAGCTCGGAGCCGGGAGTGGTCTCGGTGCAGGAGACGGTCTCCGAGCCGCAGCCGATGGCGCCGGGCCAGAAGTTCATGGTCATGATCGACCGCGAGCGCAAGCGAGCCACCCTCCATCCGCACGCCGAGATGCTGGCCGAGGTCCGCAAGCGCTGGCTCAGGCGCGCCGGGACGGACCAGGTTGCCCCGTACGAGCGCGCGCTCCAGACCGGCGGCCCGCTGGAGGGAGCCGAGATCCCCGGCTACACCGACGCCGGCCCGGAGGAGCCGGTCAAGGTCGAGGGTCGCGTGCTCGCCGGCTTCGGCTGGCAGCGCGACGACGTCAAGCTCGTCCAGCAGATGGCCGACAACGGCGCCGAGCCGATCGGCTCGCTCGGCTATGACGGCCCGCTGGCCGCGCTCTCGCCCGAGCGCCAGAACCTGGCCGACTACTTCAAGGAGACGGTCGCGGTGGTCACCAACCCGGCGATCGACCGCGAGCGGGAGATCGAGCACTTCTCGACCCGCGCGGTGTTCGGCCGCCGACCCTCGCTGACTGATCCGTCGTCCGACAGCGGGACGATCGAGACCGACTTCCCGGTCATCCTCGGCGGCCACCACGACCTGGCGCCGCTCTCCGACAGCACCTATCGCCGGATCGCCAACGAGCAGGGCACCTACCTGCTCGAGGATCTCTGGGCTGCCTTCGGCGCTCGTGCCAAGGCGATCGACATCGCCCTGCTCGAGTCGGAGACGACCCAAGGCGCGATCGAGCGCCTCAGACAAGAGGCGGTTGTGGCCGTCACCGAGGGCGCCGAGCTGCTCGTGCTCACCGACCGCACCGTCTATGACGGCGGGCGCCGGTACATCGACGCCCACCTCGCCACCTCCGCTATCGACCAGGCGCTCAAGCAGTACCAGGTCGGCGAGGGCGAGAACCTGCGACGGCGTTGCTCGATCGTCTTGCGCTCGGCCGCGATCCGCAACGTCCACGACGTGATGATCGCCCTCGGCCTGGGCGCCAACGGCGTCTGCCCTTACGTGATGGTCGAAGTCATCTGCGTCGACGACTACGAGAACGACGTCGCCAACCTCTGCTCGGCGCTGCGGAAGGGGATCGAGAAGGTGATCTCGACGATCGGCATCCACGAGGTGCGCGGCTACGCGCGTCAGTTCTCCTCGATTGGGATCAAGCCGGAGCTGGCCGAGATCTTCCAGACCGAGGCCTTCGCCGCCTCCGAGAAGGGCGGCGGCACCGGCTTCACCCATCTCGACGCCGACACCGACGAGCGCCACAAGATCCTCGCGGGCGACGAGGAGGCGAAGCCGGCGAAGACGTTCCGCTTCTACCCCAAGGTCTACAAGGCCGCGATCGCGACAGCGAACGGCACGGCCGAGTTCTCCGAGTACTCGCAGAAGGTCCGCGACCTCGAGGCCCAGAACCCGATCTCGATGCGCCACATCATCGGTCTCCGGAAGGAGCCCGATCGCAACCCGGTCGATCCGGCGCAGGTCGACGCGAGCGTCGGCCACCACGACTACCCGGTGGTGATCAGCTCGATGAGCTTCGGCTCGCAGTCCGAGCCGGCCTTCCGCGCCTACGCCGAGGCCGCCAAGGCGATCAACATCCTCTGCATCAACGGGGAGGGCGGCGAGATCCCGGACATGTACGGCAAGTACCGCAAGTGGCGCGGGCAGCAGGTCGCCTCGGGCCGCTTCGGGGTCTCGGCCGAGATGCTCAACTCGTCCTACGTCGCCGAGATCAAGATCGGTCAGGGGGCGAAGCCCGGCGAGGGCGGCCATCTCCCGGGCAAGAAGGTCTCCGAGAAGGTCGCCGCCGCCCGAAACGCCTCACCGGGCACCGACCTGATCTCGCCCTCCAACAACCACGACCTCTACTCGATCGAGGACCTCGCCGAGCTGATCGACGAGCTCAAGACCGTCAACCCTGATCTTCGTGTGTCCGTGAAGGTTCCGGTGGTGCCGAACATCGGCACGATCGGCCTCGGGATCGCCAAGGCGGGCGCCGACATCATCACCCTGTCGGGCTTCGAGGGCGGCACCGGCGCCGCGCGCCAGCACGCGCTGCGCCACGTCGGTCTGCCTTCGGACATCGGCACCCGCGCGGTGCATCGCGCGCTGATGGAGGCGGGGATCCGCAATCGGGTGGAGATCTGGGCCGACGGCGGCTACCGCCACGCGCAGGACATCGTGAAGCTGCACTGCATGGGGGCGAACCGGGTCGCCTTCGGCACCCTCGCGATGGTCTCCCTCGGCTGCACGATCTGCCGCGGCTGCCAGCTCGACACCTGCCACGTCGGCATCGCGACCCAGATCGAGACCGTCGAGCAGGCCCAGGAGCACGGACTCAAGAAGTTCACCCCGCAGGCCGTCGACTCCGCGGCCGAGAGCTGTGCCCGCTTCTTCCAGGCGATGGGCGAGGAGGTCAAGGAGGTCGTCGCCTCGCTCGGCTACGAGCGCGCCCAGGACCTGGTCGGCCGCTACGACCTGCTCGAGCAGATCTCCCACCAGGAGAAGATCGACCTGGCGCCGCTGATCACGCCGCTGGAGGAGTTCCTCGACCTCGAGCCGATCGATCTCCCGGTCACCGAGGAGGTTCTGGTCGAGGCGCGCGCCGAAGCTGGCCTGGTCCGGGCCAAGCCGCTGCGGATGGAGCCCAAGCAGGCCTCGGCCGAGATCGCCGCCGTCGCGGACAAGGTGTTCGACGGCTCCTGCGTGAGCGTCGAGTTCCCGCGGCGCACCGACGCCCACGACCGCGTGCTGGGCACGGAGCTCGCCGGCGCGATCGCGCGCGCCCGGATCTACGACGGCGCGCCCGAGGGCACCGAGGCCGATGAGCTCGCCGAGCTCGTCTTCAACGGCGGCAGCGTCGCCGGCCAGGGCTTCGGCGCCTTCAACGAGTGGGGTGTGATCTGCCGCGTCGAGGGCGGCGCTCAGGACGGCGTCGGCAAGACGATGCTGGGCGGCACCGTCTCGATCCTGAAGGGGAAGAACGCGGACGGCCGGCGCGTCAATGGCTCGGTGGGCAAGTCGTTCGCCTACGGCGCCCAGCGGGGCCGCCTCTTCGTCCAGGGTTCGGCCGACTCCCGCTTCTGCATCCGGCTCTCCGGCGCCGACGTGGTGCTCGCCGGCGAGCCGGAACAGCCGCTGGACGACTCGCAGGGCTGCATCGTGGACCGCGCCAACGCCAAGGGCTTCGCCTTCGAGTACATGACCTCCGGCCGCGCGGTCGTCCTGGGCGACATCGGGCCGTGGGCGTGCGCCGGAATGACCGGCGGGCGCGTCTACGTCCGCGTCGACGAGGAGCTCAACCTCGACCGCGACGCGATCCGGCGCCGCCTCGGCGAGGGCGCCAAGGTGACCTTGGAGCAGCTCGACGCCGAGGGCCAGCTCGACGTCGAGGACCTGCTCGGCCATTACGTGACGGAGCTGCGGCTCACCGGTCAGGCCGAGGAGGCCGATCGGATCCAGTCGCTGGCCGCGGACGCCAAGCGGAACTTCCTGATGATCATCCCTGAGAAGGTTCAAGCGGATCCGAGCATCTCGACAGAGTAGGTCGACGGCTTCGCCACCAGCGGCGCTTCGAAGGTCTACGTCGCGGACACTGCCAATACCACCGAGACCTGCGAACCTAGGCCCCGGGCGGGAGGTATGACCGACTCGACGACCGACCAGATGACGGGGCGAGCCGCCGCTGCGGAGGAGGCGCTCGCCCGGCTCGGCGACGTCCACCGGGTGACCGAGGCGGCGCTGGCCTATCTCGACCCGGAGGACCTCCTCAACGAGCTGCTCATCAGGGTCAGGGAGATCCTCGAGGTCGACACGGCGGCGGTCCTGCTCGTGGAGGAGGACGGGAGGACGCTCGCGGCGCGAGCGGCCAAGGGCCTGGAGGAGGAAGTCGAGCGCGGTTTCCGGCTTCCGATCGGGCGCGGCTTCGCCGGTCGGGTGGCCGCCACACGGGCTCCAGTGGTGATTCCGGACCTGGACAACTCGCCCGTCACCGTCGTCAATCCGCTGATGCGCGAGAAGCGGGTTCGCTCGCTGCTCGGCGTGCCCTTGATCGTCGAAGGGGAGGTGATCGGTGTGCTCCACGTCGGCTCGCTCACCCGGCGGGAGTTCGGCGAAGGCGACGTCGACCTCCTCCGACTTGTCGCCGACCGAGTCGCGCTCTCCATCGAGCGGTCCCGGCTGGCGGTCCAGGGACGGATCGCACAGACTCTGCAGCGAAGCCTGCTTCCGCGCAACCTTCCCCAGCTGCCCGGCTTCAGCATGGCCGCGCGCTATCTGCCGGCGGCCCACGAATCGGCCGTGGGCGGCGACTGGTACGACGTGATCGAGCTCGGGCCTCGCAGGCTCGGCCTGGCGATCGGCGATGTCGCGGGACACGGGATGGCCGCCGCGACCTTCATGGGAGAGCTGCGAAGCGCGATGCGCGCCTACGCGCTCGACGTCGAGCAGCCGAGCGAGGTGCTGACGAGGCTGGCGCGGTTCGCCGACCGGGAGGAGTCCCGGATGGCGACGGTGATCTACGCGACGCTCAACCTGGATACCGGCGCAGTCGCCTTCGCCCGCGCCGGCCACCCCTATCCGCTGCTGCTCCGGGCCGATGGCGACGCAATCTTCCTCACCGAGGCCTCCGGGCCGCCCCTCGGCACGCGCGCCGCCGGCTACGACGAAGCGAGCGTCGCGCTCGCGGCCGGCGACACGCTGATCCTCTACACCGACGGGCTGATCGAGCGGCGAGGCCGACGCCTCTCGGAGGGCGAGGCGGCGCTGGTCGCCGCCGCAGGCTCGGCGCCCGACGACGCGGAGCTGAGATGCGGCGCGATCATCGCGGAGCTGACCGAAGGTGTAGAGGTCGCGGATGACGTGGCGTTGCTCGTCGTCGAGGCGGTCCCGCTCGAGCAGACGCTCGAGGTTGAGGTGGCGGCAGAAGCCGAGGAGCTGGCCACCGTCAGGCACCTGGTCCGCCGCTGGGTGACCCGGCACGAGGGCACGGACGACGATTGCGCCGCGTTCGCGATCGCGGTCAGCGAGGCCTGCGCCAACGTCGTGGAGCACGCGTACGGACCCGGCGACGCGACCATCTCGCTGAGGGCGGAGTTGAGCGACGGCGTCGCAACCGTCACCGTCGCGGACCGGGGCAGCTGGCGGGAGCCGCGAGGGGACAACCGCGGGAGAGGTATCCCGGTGATGAGGGAATTCATGGATGATGTCTCGATCGAGGCCGCGGACGACGGCACCACCGTGCAACTTCGCCGGCGCCTGGGGGCGCGGCCATGATGCCCGAGCTGGCCCGTCTCTCATTCGAGAGCGACGGTGACGTCGAGCTCGCCCGCGTTGCGGGAGAGGTCGATGCCTCGAACGTCGACGACCTCAGTGAGAAGCTGCTCGCCACCCTGTCGAACAGGACTCGCGCCGTCGTCCTCGACCTGAGCGATACGAGCTACATCGACAGCTCTGGAATCAGCCTGATCTTCGACGCCGCGGCCCGGCTTCGGAACCGCCGGCAGGAGCTGAGGCTGGTGGTGCCGCCGCGCTCATTCGTCGGCGAGGTGCTCTCCGCGGTCTCCATGCAGGAGTCCGTGCCCATCGATCCGGCTCTGTCCGACGCCCTCGAGGCGGTCGGCGCCGGCTAGGCCGAGTCGATCTCGCTCTCGATCACGCTCAGCGTGTAGCGGCCGATCTGCAGCTCGTCGCCATCGCCCAGCGGACTCCAGTCGACGGGCTCCCCATTGACGTAGATGCCGTTCATCGAGCGGTCGTCGAGGACCCTGAGGTCCCCCTCGGGCGTCCGGACGATCACCGCATGCCGCCGGGAGACGGTCGGATCGTCGAGGCGGATGTCGGCCGAGCGGCTCCGCCCGATGCGGGACCACCCGGCATCGAGCGCGATCACTCGGGTCCGGCCGTCGGCGAACATGGCGAGGTACTTGCCCGCCTCCGTGATCGACTCACGGACGTCCTCGAGCCAGTCGGTCGACTGCGCCGCGGGGCGCGTGACCGCGATGTTCCTGAGGGTGGGCTGCTCGAACATCGACGCACGGCGGAAGTCGGTGCCACCGCAGTTGGGGCACTTCGGAATCGACTCGGCGGGCTCGAAGCTGACCGGAAAAGAGCATCCCTGGCAGATGAACGATCCGACGCCGCCAGCCGGCTCTCCGGCGTGACGGACGTCATCCTGACTCTGTCCGGTCACGGTCATCGGGGGTGCGGCGCATACTACTCCCGGTACTGCGGATTGGCTAGTGAGTTTGGTTACTTTGCGACGGAAAGTCCATACTTTCCGGGCTGATCTGCCTCGGCGTACGCACGAAGGGGGGCGGAGCCGCTGGGAACTAGAATCGCCCGGCCGTGGGGCCGATCTCGCTGACCATCTCCGTCGACGCCCCGCGCGAGCGCGTCTTCGACTTCATCTGCGACCTGGCGGTGCGCCCAGCCTGGACCGACCACTTCGCGAGGGAGTACCGGCTCGAGCGGCTAGCGGCGACGGGAGAGGGGGCCGCCGCCCGCTTCCGCGTCGACGCACCGGCCGGCGTCCGGTACATGGAAACCGTGATCGCCGAGACCGCGCGGCCCTACCGGGTCGTGGAGCATGGCCGCGGGGGGCGGCTCGACCGGGTGCCGATTCGGATCGTCTGGGAGCTCGAGGAGGGTCCGACGACCAAGCTGTCGCTGACCTTCTGGACGATCCCTCCCGGCCCGCTCGAGCGGATCAAGGAGATCGGACGCGAGCGGTGGTGGCGCCGCCGCTGGAGCAAGGCGCTGCGCCGCCTCGCCGAGTTGATCGAGTCGGGGCGGGCGCCGCCGCGCGCCACGGTAGCCGGGTCCGACCGGGTCCCCGCCTTGCCCGCCTAGGGTCACGCTGGTCGGCGCGACCCCGATCTGGCTGCGGATAGACTGCGCGCCCTCATGCGCCGCGGCAACAAGGGAGCCCTGGCACTTGCGCTTGCCCTCGCCTTGCTGGGAGTCGCCGGCTGCGGCGAAGATCTGAGCAAGGAGGCGGAGGAGGGCGTTCCGATCAAGCTCGGGGACCTGGAGTTCAACGTCCAGGAGACCCGCTTTCTGAACCCGTCCCAGCCCGACGACAGCGAATACCTGAGTGGGCAGAAGGTTCCGCCTCCCCCGAGCGAGTCGTATCTCGGGGTCTTCCTGACGATCCACAACGCCGGCGACGACACCGTAAAGCTGCCGACCTATCCGGAGACGAGCATCGTCGACACCACAGGCGCCGCCTACGAGGCGATCCCGAGCAGCACCGACTTCGCGGCGCCCCTGGGCACGGACCTCGGCGGCGGGGAGGACGTGCCGGCACCGGACACCGCGGCCGCAAACGGCCCCACCCAGGGGGCGATCGTGCTCTTCCTGGTCGGCACCGGCGTCAACGAGAACCGGCCGCTCGAGCTCGAGATCGAGTACGAGGGCGAGACCGGCGCCATCACGCTCGACATCTAGCTTTCACGGAGGCGCGCCCTCCGGCCCATGAGGAAGACCCAGCTCCAGGCCCTGCTCGTGATCGGCGGCATCGGCGCCGCCCTGGCGCTGATCCAGCTGCTCGGCGTCGCGGGAGGGCTGGTCGGTGTCGGGCTGATGTTGCTCTGCACCGTGCTCACCGCGCCTGCGGCTCCCGACCCGGAGGCGGGCGGACTCAACTGGTGGGCGCTGATCGCCGGCGGGACGGCGCTGGCGTTGATCGGGGTCCCGCTCGGCCTCGCGCTGGAGGCGCCCGGCGGGCTGCTCACCGCGATCGGCGGAGGGCTGGCGATGGTGGGGGTGGCGTTCGGGTACCCGACTTGATCCGGTCAACGGGAAAGCGCTGAAGCCAGTATCTCCCGGGCGATCGGCGCGGCGGTGCTGCCGCCGTCGCCGTTGGCATCGATCAACATCACCGCGATCGCGAGCTTCGGATTCCGCGCGGGGGCAAAGGCGATGAACCAGCCGTCGACGATCTGCTTGACCGTGTTCTCCTCGCCGGGTGCGGCGGGTGGCTGTCCGGGCTTCGGCCCGAGCTCGGCCGTGCCGGTCTTGCCGGCCACCTGGACGCCGGGAATGTCGGCGGCGACCCCGGTGCCGGAGGTGACCACCGCCCGCATCAGGCCGGTGAGGACGCGCGCGTTCTCTTCGGAGGTGACCTGGACGGGCTTGGCGTCGCTCCGTAGCGCCGGGTCCTTGACGATTGGTGTTGGGCTTCGGATGCCGTCGTTCGCAACCGTCTGGGCGACTGATGCCATGCCCAGCGGCGTAGCCAGCACCCTGCCCTGCCCGAAGGCCGTCACGGACAGGTCGGTATGGCTGGTGTCACCGCTGAAGTCAGTGGGGATGGTCATCTTCTGCGGATTCGCGGCGGCCGTCGCCGAGGCGTTGTAGAGGCTGACCGGCTGGTTCCAGCCGTAGCGCTCGGCGGTGTCGACGAGGCGCTTCGCGCCGACCTTCACCCCGAGCGGGGCGAACACGGTGTTGCACGATTCCGCGAAGGCCACCACGAAGGTGCCGCCACAGGGCTCATCGTGGGCGTTGTGGACCACGCGTGCTCCCGCGGTGGGGTCCGGGTTGACCTCGGTGAGCACCGGGAAGGTGTCGGTGAGTTTCACGTCCTTGCCTTCCAGGGCGGCCGTCGTGGTGATCACCTTGAACGTCGAGCCGGGCGGCTGGGGCGCCGAGTAGGCCGAGGCGGCCAGGGCGAGAACGGCGCCGGTCTTGGCGTTGAGCACGACCACGCCGCCGGACTGGCCGCCGAGAGCGTTCACCGTGGTGGTCTGCAGCCTCGGGTCGATCGTCGTCCGCACCGGCTGGCCCGGCGCCCCCTGGGTGCTCGCGAGGACGCGGCCCGGCGTGCTCGCGGGCACATCCGGCAGCGAGGTGCCCTGCTTGACGGCGAGGAGCTGGCCGCTTGGCTTCCCCGCCAGGCGGCCGTTGAAGGCGAGCTCGAGTCCGGTCACGCCGGTGGACTCATTGGTGGGATAGCCGGCCCGCTGAAGCTTCGCCTGCTGTTCCGCGTCGGGCAAGCCCGTCTCACCCGCCACGTCGATCGCGTCGGACCCGAGGGGGGAGGAGCGGTCGCCGGTCGGTCCCGTGGCGAGTGGGACGCCATGCTTGGCCAGGATGGGAGCCCGGCGGCCGAGCTTGAGCCGACGTCCGACGCGCTCGCCCGGCCCCAGGCCCGGGAAGGTCAGATGGGGATCCCAGGCCACCTTGCCGCCGTCGAGCGGCAGGCGCAGCGTTTCCTCCACCTTGCCGAAGAGGTTGGTCCGCACGCCGACCTGCACGTCGACGACGTCGGTTCCGTTGACGGTCTTCGGGCCATCGGCGTCGCCGGGGTCGATCGCCGTCGCCGTGGCGGCATCCTGCGCCACCCTGTAGGCCGTGGCGAGCTTCGTGGCGGAGTACTGGGCCTGCGCCGAGTCCGAGAGCTCGTCGTGCATCGCCTTGAAGTCCTGGTGAGCCCAGTCGTCGACGAACCGCTCGGCCATCTCCTTCTCGGGATTGCCAGCCGCGCTGATGACGCCGATGACGAAGGCGATCAGAGCGACCACCGCTAGCGGAAGCGCGCGCTGGCGCAAGCGCCGCTGGCGCTCGGTGAGAGGTCCGCGCAGTGCTCGGGGAGGACGAACGGGCCGCCTCGGCGGCGGCCCTTCCTCCCGACGTCGGGTCCGTGACCGTGTCACGGGCGGAGTCACGGGCGCAAAGGTAGTCGCTCCTGCGCTTGTATTCGGGAAACCGTGACCGGCCTCGACTGGCTGATCATCGCCTTCGCCGTCGCGATGGCGTTTTGGGGCTACCAGCAGGGGTTGATCGTCGGCCTGCTCAGCCTCAGCGGCTTCGCGATCGGCGCCTTCCTCGGCAGCCGGCTGGGACCGGCGCTGCTGCCCGATGGCTCCCACTCCCCCTACGCCCCGGCGACGGCCCTCGCCGGAGCCCTGCTGATCGGCGGGATCGCCGCGGTCTCCCTGGAGGGCGTGGCCTTCGCGATGCGCCGCCGTCTGGTTGGCGCCGGCGAGCAGCGGCGCGGCCTCGCGATCGCCGAGGCGTCGGCGGGCGCCGTCCTGCTGGTCACGCTGGCACTCGGCCTCGCCTGGCTGTTCGGCGCCGTCGCCCTCAACGCGCCCGGCGTCAAGAGCCTCCGGGAGGCGGTGCAGCGCTCGGCAATACTGCGCGCCCTCAACGACACCTTCCCGCCATCGAGCTCGCTGATCAACGCGCTTCATCGGATCGATCCGAGGGTCGCGGTGCAGGGTCCGAGCCCGGACGTCGCGGCGCCGGACTCCAAGATCGCGCGGGACCCCGAGGTGCGAGCCGCCGGCAGAAGCGTCGTCCGGGTGCTGGGCACGGCGTGTGGGCTGGGTGTCGAGGGCTCCGGCTGGATCGCGGCGCCGGGACTGGTCGTCACCAACGCACACGTGGTGGCGGGGGAGACCGATACGACCGTGACCCCCGCCGGCTCCGGCTCCTCGCTGGACGCGACGCCGGTCCACTACGACCCCTCCAACGACCTCGCCCTGCTGCGCGTCAGCCGGCTCGGTGGCAGCCCTCTCTCCCTTGCCTCGCAGGTCAGGCCCGGGACCGCCGGGGCCGTGCTCGGGTACCCCGAGAACGGGCCGTTCGCGATCGCGCCCGCCCGCGTCGGGACAACCGGCCCGGTCGTCACCCAGGACTCCTACGGGCGCGGCCCGATCACGCGCCAGCTCACCTCGCTCCGAGGCGAGGTGCACAGCGGCAACTCCGGCGGACCGCTGGTCGACGCCGCCGGCAGGGTGATGGGCACCGTTTTCGCGGCGACCACGCAGGGAAAGCCGGGCGGTTACGCGGTGCCCAACGGCGTGGTGGCGAACGCCCTCCGCGACAGCACCAGTGCGGTGAGCACGGGGCCGTGCACCTGATGCGAGGCTGTTTGACCGGCCCTTACGATCGGTAAGCTTAAGTCGAGGTGAGATCTCCGACAGGCGAGGGCCGAGCGGGGGGCGCGGCCAAGCCGAGACAAGTCTGTCCTCACTTCCACGGAGCGGTGGAGCTGATCGGACGCCGCTGGGCCGGCGCGATCCTGTACGCGCTCACCGATGGGCCGCTTCACTTCGCCCAGCTCAAGGAGGCGGTGCCGGGGATGTCCGATCGGCTGCTCTCCTGCCGGCTCAAGGAGCTCGAGCAGGCTGGCCTGGTCCGCCGTGAGGTCCAGCCCGGGAACCGCGTGCGGGTGAGCTACGAGCTCACGCGCAAGGGGCATTCGCTGGAGCCGGTGATCGGCGAGCTCCGCGAGTGGGCTCGGCACTGGCACCGCGCGTAGGTCAGCCCGCCACGCTCGCAGCGGCCATGATCTTCCCGACGTTCTCCGGAGCGAAGAACTCCGGAGCGGGCATTGTCGCGGCCTGGACGCTTACGAACTCGTCCTGGGCCCCCTGGTTGCCCTGCATCGCGCCGATCAGCTGCTGCATCTCCGGCGGCGGTGGCTCCATCGTCGCGAACTCGCAGGTGAACTGGTAGACGGGCATGGCTTCGGCATCGCGCGTCTGCTGGTAGGCGGCCATCCCCTCGTCGAACGGGCGCTTTCCCGAGAAGGCGTCGTCCAGGGCGCCGGTCACCAGCTCGACGTCGCGGAAGGCGTCGTTGATGCCCATCGCCGTGATCGGGTTCTTGTGGTAGCCGGCATCGCCGACGAGCACCCAACCGGGTCCGAACGGCTTGCGGAAGTAGCCCGGCAGCTCCGCGGAGCCGACGTACCTCGTCTCCCGCTTCGCTCCCCGGACGCGCTCGGCGAACTCGGGCGCCAGCTCCAGCGCCGCAAAGAAGTTGCCCTCGATGTCGCCGCGGTTGGCCTTGAACTCCTCGCGCGGCCAGCCGAAGGGCATGACCGTCAGGCCGTCGTGGGTCGGCGCGGCCGCCCAGCCGCGCCGGTTGTCGGCGCGGATCGTGGTCTCGAATCCCGCGACGGGCAGATCGCTCCAGTACGCGTAGTACATAGCCAGCTGCGAGGGCCGCTCGCTGTAGGTCTCGGGCTCGACCGCCTTGGCAAGCAGGGAGTGCTTGCCGTCGGCGCCGATCACGACCTTCGCCTTCTCGACGACCGAGCTGCCGCCCTTGGTGTGCCCGCGGATGCCGGTCACCGCGCCGTCGTTGGCCAGGATCTCCTCGACGGTGAAGCCCTCGCGGACCTCCGCGCCAGCCTCGGCGGCGGCGTCGATCAGCAACTTGTCGAGGACGGTCCGCCGCGGAGCGTAGGCGCGGGCCACGCCGTCGATCGGCCGAGGCGATCCGGACACGGAGACGGGGCCGAAGTCGAAGGAGTAGGTCTCGAACGGCGGGCAGCCGGTCGCCTCCAGGCGCTCCAGCAGCCCCCAGCGCTCGAGCGCGGCCACGCCGGGTGGATGCATGACGTGGGTGGACATCGTGTCACTCGGGAAGGTCGCCTTGTCGACGAGCAGCACTCTGTAGCCCTTGCGCGCCAGCAGCATCGCCGTGGGCGAGCCCGCGCACCTTGCGCCGATCACGACCGCGTCGTAGCTCCCCTCGTTCATGGTCTCTCCCCGTCGGTTCGGTTCCCGGGCCACTGTCTCACGGATCATGCTCCCGTTACAAGGGGAGCCCCACTCGGCAGGATCCTCGGATGTCAGCCGAAGCTCCCTGTCAGGCATGATCCCTGCATGAGCGACGAGTGGGCCTGGCTGATCACCGGCGCGTCGAGCGGCTTCGGGCTGGCCCTCGCCCAGGCTGCGCTCGAGCGCGGCGATCGCGTCGCGGCGACCGCCCGCCGGCCGGGCCCGATAAAGGGCCTGGAGGAGGTTGAGCGGATCGCCGTCATCCACCTGGACGTGACTGACGCCGAACAGCGCGAGGCCGCGGTCGAGGCAGCGATCGAGCGGTTCGGCCGGATCGACGTGCTGGTCAACAACGCGGGGCGCACCCAGGTCGGGGCGGTCGAGGAGACCACCGATCGGGAGTTGCGCGATCTCTTCGAGCTGCACTTCTTCGCGCCGGCCGCCCTCACCCGCGCCGTGCTGCCGCACATGCGCGAGCAGGGCGGCGGGGCGATCGTCCAGATGTCGAGCGTCGGGGGGCAGGTGACCGCCGCCGGCTTCAGTGCCTACTGCGCCACGAAGTTCGCGCTCGAGGGGCTGACCGAGACGCTGCGGGAGGAGGTAGCGCCGTTCGGGATCAAGGCGATGATCGTCGAGCCGGGTGCCTTCCGGACCGGGCTGTTTCGCAAGGACGCCGCGTGCTTCTCCTCCGAGATGGAGGAGTACGCGGCGACCGTCGGGCCGACGCGGGCGTACGTCCGAGACGAGCACCTCAAGCAGCCGGGTGATCCGGGGCTCGCCGCCCAGGCGATCCTCGCCGCGCTCGATTCCCGCGATCCGCCGCTGCGCCTGGTGCTGGGCTCGGACGCGATCGGCAACATTCGCGGGCGCTTCGAGCGCCTCCAGACGGAGCTCGACCGCTGGGAGGAGCTCGGCCGCGCGACCGCCATCGAGGAGGAGGCCGTCTCTTGATCGGGAGGGGCCGGGCTAGCCTGCCTGGGCGTTGGCCCAGTCGGTGCGCACCACGCCGTTGCGGACCCGCTGCGGATGATCGCCCACCTGGATGCGGGCGACCTCCATCTCCGAGTCATAGGAGATCGCGCTGAGGCTGTCGGTGCCGCTCCAGGAGACGAAGCAGTACCCGCCGTCCCGGCTGTTCGTCGACCAGTAGGGCTTCTCGCCGGCCTGGACCAGGCGGTAGTCGAAGCTGGAGCGGGAGACGATCGCGGCGTAGTCGTCCATCGTGCCCGCGACGCAGAGCTTCGTCCCGGCCGAGTTCATCGCGATCCCGTGGTGCGCGGAGTCGAGCACGTACTGCTCGCGGGGCATGTCGGGCACCAGGTTGGGCAGGTTGGCGACCCGGGTGACCCGGTCCTGCGCGAAGTCGTACTCGACGAAGCCGTGGAAGAAGGAGACCTGGAAGTAGACCTTGCCCTCGTCGGGCGAGAGCGCCATCGGCCGGACCGCCGCGCTCATGTTCGGATAGCCGGCCTCGGCGAGCTTCTGCCCCATGTCGAGCGTCTTGATCACCTCATGGGTGCTCGTGTCGACGATCTCGAAGCGGCGGTCGCCCTTGGTGGAGTCGAACAGCGGCTCGTCGGCGGGCGTGTAGACGAGGCCGATGCTGGCGTGGAAGATCCGGCTCCCATCCTGCGAGTAGGTGTTCTCGTGAGGCGAATCCCCAGATGGGAACCTCCACGCCTCCTGACCGGTGGCGGTATCGAGGACGTGCACGACGTTCGCCGTCGAGTCGGAGACCGCGACGTGGCGGCCGTCGGGGGAGAGTCCCATGTGATCCGACCGCTGACCGTCCATCACGAACCGCCACGCGATCTGGCCGGTGGCGAGGTCGAGGGAGACGACGTCCGCGAAGCTCGGGCGCGAGACGATCAGGTGGGTGCCGTCGTTGGTGCTGTACATGTCGTCGACGAACTGGTCATGCCCCTCCCCGATCGCCTCGCGAATCGCCAGGAAGTAGGCCAGGCGCACCGGGTTGGTGAGGATCTCCTGCATCCGCTGATCCCGATCCGGGACGATGTTGAGGCGGGCGATCCGCGTGAATCCGCCGGGGCTGGACTTCGAGGGCGGGGTGAAGCGGAGTACGTCGGCCGTGCCGTCCCAGTTGTTGCCGGCGAAGACCACCGGGGTTGTCGCCGAGACCTTCGGGCGCGAGGCCTTCAGCGCCGGGGCGTGGGAGCTCGACAGGCCGCTCAGCGCACAGGCGACCAGCGCCGCGATCGCGGTGGCCGCGACCCTTCGCTTGCTCGATTGAGCCGCACCCCTACGGCTGCTCAACGTCGAACCTCCCGTCACTGACGGCTGAACCGTAGTCAACTGCGCGCGGAGGTGCGCCGGTTACCAGCCTCGTGGGTTGCCGGCCGGAATCCGGTCGATCACCAGGGTCGCCTCGACGCGCTCCACCGGGTAGGGCGTCGTGGCCAGGTAGTGATCCAGCTCGCCGGGGCCGAGCGCCTCGAACCCCGTCTCGACCGCGTCGGCGTAGGTCCGCAGGATCACCGCGTCATCGGGGGGCTCGGGCGCGAAGTGGAACGCCTTGGCCTTGTAGGTGACGATCCGTTCGGGCAGGTCATCCCCGGCGACGGAGCCGGTCACCTCGACCCGGTCGTAGCGGATCTCGCGAATGTCGAGCCGATCGAGTTCGGCCTCGGTCAGCTCAATGACCACTCCGTTCACGGGCCCCGCCTCGTCCTCGACCTCCTCGATGTTGAGTCCGAGGATCCATTCCGGTCGCCAGCCGCCGTCGCACTCGAAGGTCTTCTCGCAGGTCAGGTTGTCGCGGCGCTGGGAGAAGCGCCGCCGCCAGTCGTGCAGGCGGGCCGGCCGCAGCTCTCGGACGCGGCGCCCGAGCGTCATCGAGGCGCTCTCCCGCAGCACGAGCGAGCCGTAGCCGAACAGGCCGAGTCGCGACTCGCTCACGACCGCTCCAGCAGGCTGAGCTGCGGCTCGGCGGTCACCGCCCCCGCTTCCGGCTCGTCACGGGGCGAGGGCTCGATCGGCGGGTCGGGGTCGTCACGCATCTGCGCCGCCGTGTCGTGGCTGCAGAGCCGCTCGCGCGCCGGGCAGTCGGCGCAGAGCGCCTTGTGGGGACGATGGGTGACCTCGAAGCGACCAGCGCCGAGTCGATCGAGCACGGCCTCGATGCGCCCACGGGCTGCCTCGAGGTCGGCCTCGCCGAAGCTGCTCCGGACCGGCGACTCGGGTTGCTCGAGGAAGACGTAGGCGGTCCTTACCGGCGTTCCGCGCGCCGCGGCGGCGAGCGCGTAGAGGTCTCGCTGGACCGAATAGCGCTCGACGACGTCGGCCGGGTCGCGGGACTCGAGCCGGTCGGTCTTGTAGTCGACCACCAGCACCGAGCCGTCGGGGCGCTCGACGAGCAGGTCGATCGAGCCCCGGATCAGGGTTCCCCCGATCGAGATCACGAACGGCACCTCGGCGCTCACCCTCGCGTCGCCGATCTCCTCCCGCAGGTCGGATCCCAGGAATGCCCGCACGAGCCCGAGCGCTTGGCCGAGCGTCTCGCCGGCCCCCTCGAGGCCCTGCTCGCGCAGCGCCGCGGCGACTCGATCCTCATCCGGCTCCCGCCAGCGGTTTCGCGCGCTCCACTCGAGCAGGGAGTGGACGGCGAGGCCCGGGCCGAAGCGGCTGCGCACCTCGGGCGCCGCTCTCCCGTCGCCATCCGCGAGCGCCAGCTCAGGCTCGCGGATCCCCAGGACGCGCTCGACGTAGAAGCGGTAGCCGCAGTTCTCGAATCCCGAGAGCGCCGAGTAGGAGAGCCCGCCGATCAGGGCCGGGGGGACCTCCGGCCGGCGCAGGGGCGGCTCGGATCCGGCGGGGGCCTCCACCGGCGCCTCCCGACCGCGAGGAGCGAGGAGTTCGGCGCCCGTTCCCGGCCCGGGCGCGCTGACCCTCACCCGGAGGCGCCCCGTCGGGCACTCCGCACCCGCGGCCGGGATCTCGACGTCGCGCTCCTTGCAGTCTCCGTCCAGCAGCGAGCGGATCAGCTGCTGCGTGATCGGCTTGCGGCGGATCGGTTCCTCCTCGAGCTTCTTCGGGTTGAAAGTGCCGCTGAGCAGCAGGCGCCGCTTCGCGCGAGTGGCCGCGACGTACGCGAGGCGGGCCTCCTCCTCCGCCTCCCGCGCAGCCGCCAGGTCCGTGAGCTCCTGGTAATCCCCGAGCCGCTCGGAGGGTCGCCCGAGCCGGCCGAGCTGGACGCCGACCCGCATCGCCTCGCCGCCGTCCGGTCTGTCCTCTCCCGGGGCGACCCGAAGCGGCGTCCAGCCCAGCTGGAGGTTTCGCCCGAGGTCGCCGACGGCGACGATCTCGAACTCGAGGCCCTTGGCGGCGTGAACGGTCATCACCCGGACCCCCGAGTGGCCCTCGGCTCGAGTGGCCGCCTCGGACTCGCGGTCGCGCTGAGCCGCGCGCAGGTCGAGATACTCGAGGAAGGCGGCGAGGTCCGGACCCTCCCGCGACTCGAACTCCCGTGCGAGGCGCATCAGCTTGCGGGCGTTCGACCACCGCTTCCTGCCCTCGGGCAGCATCAGGGCCGCGAGGTCGTAGCCGAAGGCCGATGCGACCCGGTCGACGAGCGCCTCGAGGCCGCCCTCGGTCCCACGCCGGCGCAGCTCGGTGAGGCTGCGCGCGAACACCCGCAGGCGCTCGAGTTCGTCCTCCGGGATCAGCTTCGCCGCCTCGGAATCGCCCTCGACGACCTCGCCCTGCTCGGCCAGGTCCCTGACCACCGGCCAGACGTGGCGGACGCTCTCCCGGCCGTCCTCCCGCTCCACGGTTGCCGCCCTGCGCAGGAGCCAGAGCGTGTCCGGGAGGACCGCGCACGCCGGCGAGGCGAGGGCTCCGAACAGCGCCTCGTCGTCAAGCGGGTTCGCGACGACGGCGAGCAGGCAGCGGAGGTCCTCGATCTGCTGCTGGGACCAGAAGCCGCGTCCGCCGACGACGTAGGGATCGAGCCCCGCTTCCGTCAGCGCCCGCTCGAACGCGGCGACGTGCGTGAATGCGCGCAGGAGGACGACCATCTCCGCCGGGTCCTCGCCGGCGTCAGCGAGCCCCCGAAGTCGCGCCGCGAGCCGTCGGGCCTCGGCGACCTTCGGCGCCGGGCTCGGGTCATCGTCGACCATCGGCAGACCGGTCTCCCCGGCCTCCCATCCCTTGCGGTCGTCGGTCGTCAGGAGCAGCTCGGTGACCGGCCCGGAGGCCGGCTCGGCGCCAACGGCGGCGGAGAGCGGCTCGAAGCCGTCGAGCAGGCCGGCTCCGATCGCGTTGGTCAGCGCCAGGATCTCGGGCGCCGCCCTGAAGTTGCCCGTCAGCGGGAGCGCCAGCCGGCGCGCCTCCTCGCCCTCCGCGAAGCGCCGGTGCTCGCGCCGGTAGATCTCGACGTCGGCATGCCGGAAGCCGTAAATCGACTGGAACTCGTCGCCGACGAGGAAGAGGCGCGTTTCGGGCCCGCGCAGCTGCTCGATCAGGCCGAGCTGAAGCCCATTCGTGTCCTGGAACTCGTCCACCATCAGATGGAGAAACTGCTCGCGATACCGCTCGCGGAGCGGTCCCGATGACTGCAGCAGGGCGACCGCCCGCAGCTGGAGATCCTCGAAGTCGAGCGCCGAGCGCTGAGCCTTGAGCTCCTCGTAGCGCAGCCCGAATCTCGAGATCAGCTCACGGAGCTGCTCATAGGCCGGGCCGAGCACGGAAGCGGCGACGGCCGCCCGGGTTCGCTTCAGGGTCTCCGTGTAGCGCTCGCACGCCGCGCCCCTGAAGTCGTCGGCCTTGGAGGTGATCGACAGGCCCTGGAGGACGCGCAGCAGCTCCTCGCCCGGCTCGGCTGACGGATCGAGCTCGGTGGCCTGTCCGATCCGATCGCGGCTGGAGGCGGACCTGCCGCTCGCGTCGGCGCACTCGCGGTGGGCCTCGCGCGCGACCTCCACGAGCTGGGTGAGCGCCTTCCGTGTGTCAGGGGGCGCGAGGGGCGGCAGCGCCGGCTCGGGATCGCCGTGGCTGCGCAGCTCGTCGTAGGCGCCGCGGGTCATCCCGAGCAGGGTTCGCGGGCGGTTCGCGGCCGCCAGCTCGAGGGCGTCGGCGCCGCCGCCCTCGACCATCTCCTCCAGCGCCGCCGCGAAGGCGCGCGCGGCCAGCCGGTCGGCCTCCGGTTCGTCCACGACGCGGAAGTGCGGGTCGATCCCGGCCGCGGCGGGATGCGAGGCGAGCAGCCGCCGGCAGAAGCCGTGGATGGTCGAGATCCAGGCGCGCTCGCTCGCCTCTGCCGCCTCCAGCAATGCCCCGCGCTCCTCGCCCTTTGCGGCGGCCGCGCGACGGCCGAGCTCCTCGCGCACGCGGCGGCGGAGCTGGTCCGCCGCGCGCTCGGTGAAGGTGAACGCCAGGATCCTCTCGACCCCCGAGTCCGGATCGAGCGCCGCGGCGCAGAAGCGGTCCACCAGGACCGTTGTCTTGCCGGTGCCCGCTCCGGCGCGCAGGAAGACATCGCGGTCGCGGCTGGCCGCGGCCTCGCCCTGTTGCGGGGTGCGCTCGCTCACTCTTCCTCTTCCTCCTTCGAGGGCTCTTCCTCGGGAAGGCCGCGCTCGCGCCGGCAGATCGGCTGGAAGTGGCAGTACGCGGGGCAGGAGCCGCCGATCGGGCGGCGGCCGATGTCGCCGCCCTGGATCGAGGCGATGATCCCCTCCGTCTTCTCACGTGCGGCCTCGAGGGCGGCGTCGAAGTCCTCGTCGGCGAGGTGGTCGTTCTGCCGCGGATGGAGTCCCTCGAGCTCCTCCTTGAGCGACTTGCGGAGGAGGCCCTTCGGCTTGCGGTCGTCCTCGCCACGGGCGCCGAGTGCGCGGTACACGCCGCCGGCCAGCTCGAGCCCCCAAAGCTCCCGTGCGGCGAGCAGATAGAGCTGGAGCTGGAGCTTGCCCCTGTCGAGCATCCCCCTGCCTCCGTCCACCTTCGCTCCCGACTTGTAGTCCTGGACGAGCGCCTCGCCCCCCGGGCCGCGATCGACCCGGTCGATCTGCCCGTGGACGGCGCCCGTCCCAATGGGCAGCGCGGGCTTCTCGGAGTCCGGGAAGCCGAAGCGCGCCTCGGCGAGCTCGGGAACGGGGACAAACGGCGTCGGCGTCTCGGCCTCGTCGGCGAGGAAGGCGAGAACCAGTCCCTGGACTCTGTGGAGCGCGGCCGCGGTGTCGGCCCGCTCCGGTGGCAGGAGCGCGGGACCGAAGGCCTCGGTGAGCTCGCGGGCGCGCTCTATCCAGGCGGGCAGGGTCGCGGGGGTGGGGCGGCCTTCGGGCGATGGGGGCTCGGCGTAGAGACCCTCGAGGATCTGGTGCGCGACCTGGCCGGCCGTGAGTGGCTCCTCCTCCGGACCGATCCGCCTCGGGCTGAGCTCGTGGTCGACGAACCACCGGTAGGGGCACTCGGCGTACCTCTCGAGCGTCGTCGAGCCGAAGACGGTCTGGTCCGCCATCCGCTCCAGCACGGGCTCGAGGCGCAGCGGCCCGGGCCGCCGCCGCTCGTCGGTGATGCGGTCGCGCGCGACGTTGAGGCGGGTGGCAATCGCAGCCCGGACGGGCTCGGTGGCCGACGCCTCGGCGCCGCTCGCCGCCTCTGCTCGTGCCAACTCGTCCTCGCAGGGGGCGTCGCCCGGCGTGAAGACCGAGTCGGCGAGACCTCGGCCCCGCGCCTCGCGGGCGAGCGCCTCGTCGCGCTCCTCGAGGTCGCTCGGTAGCGGCGGAGCGAGCAGCTCCCGGAGCTGGTCGACGAACGGCGAGCGTGCCGTCGCGCCGCCCTCGTCGTCGGCATTCCGCCAGGAGAGCCAAAGCCTCTCCTTCGGCCTGGTCACGCAGATCGAGAACAGGTAGCGGTCCTCGACCTCAGCCTGCTTGCGCGGCGGGAGGGCGAGCGCGGCGCGTGCGTCGTCGGAGAGGAGCGGCCCGCCGGTGTCGCGGCGGGGGAAGTCGCCGTCCTGCAGCGAGCAGGCGAACAGATGGGCGACCCGCCTGGCGCGGGCGCGGTAGGGGCTGATCACGCGGACTCGTCCCTCTGTCGGGCCGCGCCACATCGGGACCTGAAGGCCGGTGACCGCCGCGATCGCGTCGGCGGGCGAGTGGGGGAGATCGAGCTCCGCGAGCTCGCCGAGCGCCGTCTCGATCTCGGCGGCGGCGCGCAGCTCGAGGGCCCTGTCGTCGCCCGCGACGGTGCCCCGATCTCGGATCGCGGACTCGGCGATCCAGCGGGCCTGCCGGCCGGCCTCGCGGAGGAGCTCCGGCCCCGAGCCCGCCTTGCGCAGCTTCTCGACCGGCGCCATTCCCCGGTTGCCGTTCTCGGCGTCGCCCACCCAGGCCTCGATCGCCTCGTCGGCCGTCCGCAGCCGCCCCTGCAGGACCGTCCGCTCGAACCAGTCGACGCGATTCGGCGAGGCCATGCCAGGGGTCCGCAGATAGGCGAGGAGGTCGCTCGCGCGGCGGCGGCCGACGGCAGCCTCGAGCAGCGCGATCAGCCCGGTCCCGGTGGCGGTCCTGGTCGTGGCGAGGTCTGCCTGCACGGCGACCGGGATCTCGAACCGCGACAGCACACGCCGGTACAGCGGTCCCGAGGAGGAGGGATCGCGAAGGACGATCGCGATCTCGCCAGCGGCCACGCCCTCGTGCAGAAGGCGGGCGACCGCGGCTCCGACCGCCTCGGCCTCGGCCAGCTCCCCGGCGGATGCCAGAAGCGCCAGCCCGCCGTCGTTCGCGATCGGCTCCGAGTCGAGGGTCGGCTCGCCGAAAAGGCGGGCGAGCTCGAAGAGTGTGCCGCTGCGGGTGAACTCCGGCCGCGCCTCCAGGGTCTCGATCGAGACGCCGCCGAGGTCCCGCAGCTCCGCGAACAGGGCGCCGCGGGCCTGGGTGAGGACCTCGCGATCCTCCCAGGGCAGCGCGACGGTGACGGGCGCCGTCCGCGCGAGCTCCCGGACCAACTCGAGCTGCTCGAGGGTGAGGTCGTCGAATCCGTAGAGGAGGACCGGGCGGCCTGCCCACGAGTCGGGGTTCGCCCGCAGCGCCGCGGTGGTCGCCGCGGCCAGCGAGTGGGAATCGTGGCGGCCGAGCTCGGCTCGGATCTCCGCGTAGGACTCGTACAGCGCCGCGATCTCGAGCTCGTAGGGACCGGCCTCGCGGGCCCGCTCGCGGAAGGTCGCCGGGTCGACCAGAGCCGTCTGCAGCTCAGAGATCAGCTCCTCCAGCGCGGCGGAGAAGCCGGGACGGGCCGCGGAGCGCGCCAGCAGCCTGAGGTTGGTGCGGGAGACGACCTCCCGCGACAGCCTCCGCCGCTGCGTCCGGCTCAGCGGCGCTCCCGCCGGGGCGTCCGCGGCGCGCGCCACCAGCCGGAAGAGCTGGTCGAAGGTGCCGACGCTTGCGCCGATCACGGCGTCGCCGCCGCGGGTGAGCTCGCTCTCGAAGCGCTCGACATCGTCGACCGTCGGGACGACGAGGAGCGGATTCCGCGCAGCGAGCGAGCGAAACTCCTCGAGCACGGCGCCCGTTCGGCCGGAGTTCGGCGGTCCGACGATCAGCTTCAGCGGCATCCCGAGCCAGCATAGGCCGGACGGAGGCGGCGATCCAAGGGCGGGATTCGGCGTGGTTTCACGCATAACGCGCGGAAACCAGAGCCGGATTTTTTCCGCCGGGGGCGAGTCTAAGTTGGCCTCAGATCAGGAGTACAGGAGGCCCGCCGAGATGACACTTTGCTTCGTAGACCCAGCCGACGCCATCAGGGCGATCGCCGACTCCGTCGGCCGCGAGGCGCGCCGCCAGCTCCTCGGCGAGGCGGTTCGCGCCTGGGTCGACGAGATCCCCGACGAGGAGCTCCAGGAGCACTACGCCAAGGCGATCTCCGAGCTCGACGAGCACGACATCTCGATGCTGGCGGCGTGGCACGGCTCGATGGAGGTCGGCCAGCCGGTGCCCAACCGCGACTTCCTGATGGGCGCCTTCGAGTCCCTCGGCGATCACCGCCGCGAGGCGCTCAAGCTCGCCGCGGGCTTCCGCGGCGAGGAGGCGTTCGAGGAGGGGATCTCCGAGGAGCGGGCGCTCGACCTGGTCCTCGAGTGGCTCTCGCCTCCCCGCGTGATGGAGCTCTGCCGTGAGGCGACGGAGCTCTACATGTGGGACCGCTACGGCTCCGACAACTGAGGCGCCGCGATCACAGGCGGAGCGCCTTGCGGATCTCCGAGATCGCCTGCTCGTTGTAGCGGTAGTGGACGGCTGACATGCCGAGAGCGCGCGCGGCATCGCAGTTGACGTCGGTGTCGTCGATGAACAGGCATTCCTCAGCCAGCGGATCGCCCATCCGCTCCAGTGTGAGGTCGTAGATCTCGCGGTCGGGCTTGCGGCACCCGACGAAGCCCGAGTCGACCACGACCTCGAAGATCTCGTCGACGGGCAGCATCGAGCGCCAGAGCGGCTCCCATTCCCGCACGTTGTTGGTCAGCAGCCCCATCCGGAAGCCGCGCTTCTTCACCTCCCGCATCAGCTCGATCATCGGCTGATTGGGGTGGAGGGCGTCGAAGTAGATCTCGCGGAAGCGGTGTAGCTCCGGCCGGTGGCCGAGCGCCGGCTCGAGCGCGTCGCCGACCTTGGCCAGGAAGCCCGCCTCGCTCAGATTCCCCTTCTCGAGCTCGAAGAGCGGATGCTCTCCCTCCTTCTCCTGGATCGTGGCCATGGCCTGGCCGAGCTCCTCGAAGGGGATGCCCGTCTGATCCTGCACGGCGGCAAACGACTGGACCAGGGGGGTGGTCAGCACTCCGCCGAAGTCCGAGATCACCGTGGTGATCGTCGCCTCCTCGCTCATCCGCGCCAGAGCAGGTAGGTACCGATGCCCTCGGCACCGTCGGTATGGCAGCGGAAGAACCCCGCCCAGATCGTCCCCACCCGCGTACCGCCGAGAATCGACGCCGAGACGCGGGTAGCCCCTGCTCGGCTCGTCTGATCAGCCTCCTGCGGCCACAGCTCGAGCCCGAACCGGGTCGGCTCATCGTCGCCCCCGTACTGCGTCGAGATCAGCGCCTCCTCGTAGGGGATCTCCTCCCCTCCGGCCCGAAGGGCACCCGTGATGCTTTCCTCGCCGTGGCCGGGGATCCCCTGCGCGCCGATCGCCGTGCATACGATCGTGCCGCGGTCCGGCGCTTCGACGGCGATGTGCCGGAAGGTCGCAGCACCGTGCAGCGGATCGCCATCCAGCCGCGTGTCGAAGGCCCAGCCGCCGGGTTCGCCGCTCACGGCATCGGCTTCGGTCGCGGCTACCCGCTCGCCCTCCAGGGTGACGGCCCCGCCGGCGGCGAGGCTCCAGGCGATCCCTCCCCGGCCGCGGGCGAGGTCGCCGAAGCCGCGGACGAAGGCGCCGCCCGCGTGGCTCATCCGCCGAACGGCTCCCGGCCGGGCGGCAACTCGTCCTCCTCGTCGATCTCCCTCCCGGTTCCCTCAATGTCATCCGGACGGGGACCGGGCCGCCGCGGGGGCCCGGGCGGTTCCTCCCAGCCAAACGGGTCCTCCGGCTCCCTGGGCGGCGGACCTCCGGGAGCCGGTCGACGTCGGGGGGGACGCGTCGCGCGGCCGAAGGTCCAGGCGGCCGCACCGCCCACCGCCATTCGGCGCCGCACCATGCGCGACGCGAACGCCCGGACCAGCGCGCGGGTCGGCGGGATCAGGAAGATGAGGCCGAAGATGTCGGTGATGAAGCCCGGCGTCAGCAGCAGGGCGCCGCCCATGATGATCAGGACCCCGTCGAAGACCTCCTTGTGCGGCAGGCGGTTCTCGGCGAGGGCGCGGTTGAACCGCACCCAGGCGGCGCGCCCCTGCTGCCGCAGCAGCATCGAGCCGAGTAGCGCGTCCGCGATCAGGATCAGGATCGTCGGCCCGACCCCAATCGCGCCGCCGACCTTGATGATCACGTACAGCTCCGCGATCGGGACGAGGATGAAGAGCAGAACGAGCAGGAACACGGCTGGGAAGGCTACTCAGGCGCGCCTCTATCCTTATTGGGGATGGCAACGGGAACCGCAACCGAAGAGGACATCTACGAGGCGCTGGAGGAGGTCATCGACCCAGAGCTCGGCCTCGACTTCGTCTCCCTCGGGCTCGTCTACGACGTCGAGATCGAGAACGAGGAGGCCTACATCACCTTCACCCTGACGACGCCGGCCTGTCCGATCGGCCCGCAGGTCTCCGAGCAGATGCGCGAGTTCGTCGGCCAGCTGCAGGGCATCAACAAGGTCCACCCGAAGATGGTCTTCGACCCGCCCTGGTCCCCGGAGATGATGTCCGAGGACGCGAAGTTCGCGCTGGGGTACTGAGCCTCGCAGCTCACAGCTCAGTCCGCCCGGCGGCGCGCGGGGCACGCCGCGGCCGCCTCAGGCAGCTTTGTGTCTGATATGGACATAACATGGGCTTAATACGCCGAATTCGTCCGAAGCCTTGACAAACAGGCGGAGGGTGAGTAAATCTCCCGCTCGGAGTGGAGGGTGGAGAGTCCGGATCGCTTCGTTCGCTACGCGAACTGAACCGCGGGCGCGTCATCGACGTGTTGCGGGATCGCGGCACCGCGAGCCGCGCCGAGATCGCCAGGACCACGGGGCTCTCCCGCTCCACCGTCTCCAGCATCGTCTCGGACCTGATCGAAGCGGGCCTGGCGGCAGAGCATGAGGACGCCGGCATCGCGCACGGTGAGCACGGCGGCCGCCCGCCCGTGCTGTTGTCGCTGGAGCGCTCGGCCGGGCTCGCCCTCGGAGTCGATTTCGGCCACACCCACCTGCGTGTCGCCGTGTCCGATCTCTCCCACGAGGTGCTTGCCGAGGCTTCGCGGGATCTGGACGTGGATCACTCCGCGGAGGAGGGTCTCGACTCCGCGGTCGAGCTCGTCGAGGCCGTGCTGACGGAGGCCGGGGCGAAGCGCGAGCGGGTGCTCGGCGTGGGCATGGGCCTGCCCGGCCCGATCAACCGCGCGACGGGGGCCGTGGGGTCCTCGGCGATCCTGCCGGGTTGGGTGGGCGTCGACGCCGGGGCGGAGCTCTGCAAGCGCCTCGAGCTGCCGGTCCACGTCGAGAACGACGCCAACCTCGGCGCGCTCGCCGAATCGGTCTGGGGAAGCGGCAAGGGACTCTCCGACCTCGTTTACATCAAGCTCTCCTCGGGTGTCGGCGCCGGGCTCCTCCTCGGTGGGCGGCTCTATCACGGGACGGGCGGAACGGCCGGCGAGATCGGCCACACCGTCGTCGAACCCGGCGGTTCGATCTGCCGCTGCGGCAGCCGGGGATGCCTGGAGACCGTCGCCTCCGCCAAGGCGATCGCCGAGGTGCTCGGCGCGAGCCGCGACGAGGCGGTCTCCGTGAAGCGCCTGCTCGAGCTGGCGGCGGACGGAGACGCAGCGACGGTCCGCCTGATCGCGGAGGCCGGGCGTGCGATCGGCGTCGCCGTCGCCAACCTCTGCAACCTGATCAACCCGGAGCGCGTGATCGTCGGCGGGGACCTGAGCGCGGCCGGAGAATTGGTCACCGAGCCGATCGCCGAGTCGATCCGCCGCTACGCGATCCTCAGCGCCGCCGAGCAGGTCAGCGTGATTCCCGGCGTCCTCGGAGAGCGGGCGGAGCTCCTCGGCGCCCTGGCGCTGGTGGTCCAGCCGCCGGACCGCTTCCTCACCTCGCCGCCTCCCTGGCGGGAGGTCGTCGCGGCGTGACCGAAGCCAAGGCTTGCAATACAAATGAGGACAGCAAGAGCACAGAGAGAGGACAATTCGAACGGAGGTGCAGTGTGATGTCTGACTCAAGGAGGAGGTGGGCCCGCGCCGCGGTGATGGGAATCGCGGCGGCCACGATCGGGCTCGGCCTCGCCGCCTGCGGCGGCGACGACGATGGAGGTGGGGGAGGGCCGAAGATCGCGCTCCTGCTGCCGGAGTCGAAGACGACCCGATACGAGGCGCACGACCATCCGGAGTTCGAGGACGCGGTCAAGGCGGCGTGCTCGGACTGCGAGATGATCTACAGCAACGCGAACCAGGACGCCGCGCAGCAGCAGTCCCAGATGGAGGCGGCTCTGACCGACGGGGCCGACGTAGTGGTCCTGGACCCGGTGGACTCCGCGTCCGCCGCGTCGATGGTGACCCTCGCGAAGCAGCAGGACGTCCCCGTCGTCAGCTACGACCGGCTGATCCTGGACACGCCTGACGTCGACGCGTACGTCTCCTTCGACAACGTTCGGGTCGGCGAGCTGCAGGGCAGCACCCTGGTGAAGAAGCTCGCGGCTGACGGCAACCCGACCGGGCCGATCGTGAAGATCAACGGCTCCCCGACCGACAACAACGCCAAGCTGTTCGGTCAGGGTGCGGACTCGGCCCTGAACGGCGCCGGCGTCCAGGTCGCCCAGGAGTACGACACTCCCGACTGGAGCCCCGACAAGGCCCAGACGGAAATGGATCAGGCGATCACCGCGCTCGGCAAGACCGGGTTCAAGGGTCTATACGCCATGAACGACGGCACCGCCGGAGGCGCGATCGCGGCGATGCAGGCCGCCGGCATCGACCCGAAGACGATCCCGTCGACGGGACAGGACGCCGAGCTCGACGCCGTCCAGCGGATCCTCACCGGCGACCAGTACATGACGGTCTACAAGGCGACCAGGCCTGAGGCTACGGCCGCGGCCCAGATCGCAGTCGCGCTGGCCCAGGGCAAGCAGATCCCGGCCAACATGATCACCACCAAGACAAACAACGGCGCGACGGATGTCCCTTCGGACCTCCTGACGCCGGTGGCGGTGACCAAGGACAACATCGCGACCGCGGAGTACGGCGGTCAGCCGCTCATCGGTCCGGACGGATACTGGACCGCGGGTGACGTCTGCACCCCTGAGTTCCAGTCGGCCTGCCAGCAGGCTGGGATCAGCTAGGGAGCGGATGAAGTAGGAGAATGGACCCCAAGCGCGAGGAGATGAGAAGGTGAGCGAACGGAAGCAGAACGGCAACGGCAAGCCCGACCATCTCCTCGCGTTACGGGGGTTCACCAAGAGCTTCGGCCCCGTTCAGGCCCTGTCCGAGGTCGACTTCGAGGTCGACGCCGGCGTAGTCGTCGCCCTGGTGGGGGACAACGGCGCTGGAAAGTCGACGCTGATCAAGGCGATCGACGGCGTCCAGCCGCCCGATTCCGGCGAGACTTACTTCGAGGGAAAGCCGGTCAAGATCAGCGATCCGAATGCGGCAGCGAAGCTGGGGATTGCGACGGTCTTCCAGGACCTGGCGCTGTGCGACAACCTGGACGTCGTCGCCAACCTCTATCTGGGGCAGGAGGTGGTCGGCGACGGCGGCGTCCCGCTTCCCGCGCTGAACGAGACTCAGATGGAGCAGCACTCCCGCGAGCTGCTCGATCAGCTCTCGGTGACCACGCTCGGCAGCGTCCGAACCGAGGTGGGGAGCCTCTCGGGTGGGCAGCGCCAATCCGTGGCGATCGCGCGCTCCCTGCTCGGGCAGCCGAAGGTCGTGCTGCTCGATGAGCCGACGGCGGCGCTCGGGGTGGCCCAGACGGCGCAGGTGCTCAACCTCGTCAGGCGCTTGCGCGAGCGCGGCCTCGGCGTGGTGGTGATCAGTCACAACCTGGAGGACGTCTTCCAGGTCGCCGATCGCATCGTGGTGCTGCGGCTGGGCAAGCGCGAGGCAACGTTTGACGTGAAGAAGACGACTCGGGAGGAGGTCGTAGCGGCGATCACCGGCGCTTCGGCCGAGCTCAAGGTCAAGGAGGAGGATCAGTGATGGAAAGCGCCACTGAGACAGTCGCAGGCGCGGAGCCGGTAGAGGGAAGGCTCAGCGTTTTCGCCCGTCTGGCCCGCGGCGAGCTCGGGTCCGTCAGGGTGCTGATCACGATCGCCCTGATCTGGACGATCTTCCAACTTCAGAACGACCGGTTCCTCTCCGCCGTCAACCTGACCAACCTGACGCTTCAGATCGCGGCGATCGGGACGATCTCGGTCGGGGTGGTGCTCGTGCTGCTGCTCGGAGAGATCGATCTCTCGGTGGGCGCGGTCAGCGGGCTCGCGGCCGGTGTGATGGCCGTGCTCACCGTGAAGCACGGCTGGAACGCCGATCTCGCCATCGTCGCCGGCCTGATGACCGGCGCGCTGATCGGGCTCTTCAACGGTGTCATGGTGACTTTCTTCCGGATCCCATCCTTCGTGGTGACGCTGGCCGGGTTGCTCGCCTGGCAAGGGGCATTGCTCTACGTCCTCGGGGACACCGGGACGATCAACCTGCCACCGAGCACGATCACCGACCTGGCGGGAACGTTCTACGGCGCCGGGGTCGGCTACACGATCGCCGTGCTGGTCACCGCGGCGACGCTGGGAACGGGCTTGCTGCAGCGCCTTCGCCGTCAGCGGGCGGGCCTGGAGACGGATCCGCTGGCGGGGATCGTCATCCGCACCGTGATCGTCGGTGCGGCGACCTTCATCGCCGTCGCGATCCTCGTCTCGGACCGCGGTATCCCGCTATCGGCGCTGATCCTCGTCGCCTTCTGCGCGTTCTTCGCCTGGCTGACGACGCGAACGAGGTTCGGCCGCCACATCTTCGCGGTCGGCGGCAACGCCGAGGCGGCGCGCCGCGCAGGGATTCCGATCAACCGCGTCCGCATCGCGGTCTTCACGATTGCCTCGACGATGGCTGCCGCCGGCGGGATCCTGGCGGCATCCAGGCTGATCGCGGTGAACCAGGCATCCGGCTCGGGCGACGTCCTGCTGCTGGCGATCGCCGGACCGGTGATCGCCGGCACCAGCCTGTTCGGCGGCCGGGGCTCGGTCTGGTCGGCGCTGCTCGGGGCCCTGGTCATCGGATCCATCTCGAACGGGATGGATCTGCTGGGACTGGACTCGGACGTCAAGTACATGATCACCGGCGGCGTCCTTCTGGCTGCGGTGACGGTCGACGCCCTGGCGCGTCGCCAGCGCGAGCAGGTCCAGGTCACGTAAAGCCGACGCCCCGGTCATCCCGGCCGGGGCGTCGTTGTCAGAGCATCGCGCCGACGGTCGGAGCGATAACCGACACTAGAGGGGCACGCCGCTCAGGCAGGTAAGGAAATCCTCGTGTGCACGAGCGCCGATCGCGACGGTCGCGCCCGGCTGCGGCGCGAAGTCGTCTCTGAGCTGCAGCGAGCCGGCGAACGACGAGAGCGACCCGAGGCAGCTGGCGTAATCGTCGTTGGCCATCGCCGAGGCCGAGGGCGCCGTCCCGGCGAGACCCGCGAGGGCCACCAGACCGGCCACCAGGAACATCCGGAAACGCCACATATCCGACCTCCGTGTCGGAGAGTGTGTGCAGGATCCCGATGCCCGTTTCCCCCGCCGGGCGGCACGACAAACCGCGCGCCTACGGCGCCGGCAGCCGAGCCTCCACCTCGAGCGGCGGAGGGGTAAGAGCGGCTGCGCAGATCACCAGGGCGAAGGCGAACAGCCGCGCCGTCACGCCCAGGGCCTGATCCGGGAAGGGCTCCGAGAAGACGATCGGCCCGGCGGCGATCGTGAGCGCGTTCGCCGCGACGCTGGTCACCGCGATCACGGACACGGCGGGACCGAGCTGCAGGCTGCGGGCCGAGACCAGCAGACCCACCAGCGAGGCCAGCAGGATGACCCCGGCCAGGGGGCTGAGCAGGATTGCCGCGACAGAGTCCTCGCCCAGGTGATTGCTGAGCGCCTTGATCGAGGTGTCCGAGGCCGCCCAGAGCAGGCCCGCGGACGCGCCCAGCAGCACGCCGGCGCGGGGGGCGTCCCGGCCGAGGATGGCGACCAGCACTCCGATCGTGGCGACGACAGCGACGAACGCGCTCAGCGTGGCGGCGTCGTAGCTCGAATGGGCCGAGTCGGCCTCCCCGTCGAGGGTTGCCGCGAGGAAGGCCAGTCCGGCTGCGGCCAGGGCCACTCCGATCCACTCCCGCCGGGTCACCCGGTGGGCGAAGAATCGATCGGCCACCACGGTGAGCATCACCAGACCGCCGGCGATCGTGGCCTGGACGAGCGAGATCGGCGCCAGCGAGAGCGCGGCGACATGCAGGCCCCAACCGCCCATCGCGACCAGGACGCCGAGCGCGTACCAACGGGAGCGGAAGAGGGCGACGGAGCTCCAGAGTGGACGGCGCCAGTCCACCCGCGGGCTCTCGACGGCGCCCTTGTGCTTGTAGAGGAAGCCGAGGATCGACGCCAGCGCCGTCGCCACGGCCAGAGCGATCCCGAGTTGGACGCTGAAGGGCACCCCACCATTAAACGGGTCGCCCGAGGCCCTAGGGCAAGTGCCCAGAGGGCGATTGGCAGCTGACGCTCCCGGGTAAGCGCCAGCACAGATCGAAGAGCCCGAGCACCGCGCGGCGCGCGCTGAAGGGAATCAGCCGTGAAGCGAATCGTCTATGTCCTGCTGGCTGCCTTGCTCGCCTCGCTCCTCACGATTCAGGCTGCGCATGCGGGAACGACGACAGTGCGCTACGGGCCGTACACGATCCCGGCAGGCACGATGGACGATCCGGGCATGATCCACAACAAGCTCCAGTTTGCCGTGAAGCGACCGTGTATTGACTGCTTCATCACAAGCTTCAAGCCGGATCTCGTGGACACGGGCGGCAACAGCGTCAACATGGACACCGGGCCGATGCTCCACCACGCGGTCTGGACGAGCCAATGGCGGCGGGACGCGACCTGCGGAGGGGACTGGCTGGGACTCGCCGGCGAGCGGTTATTCGCCTCGGGGAACGAGCGTACGGCCATCGAGCTTCCCCCCGGCTACGGCTACAGGGTCCGCTGGTACGACTCGTGGAACATGCTCGTCGACCTGATGAACCACTCGCCCGCGGACAAGACGGTTTACGTCCAGGTCACCTACAGAACCAGGCCCTCGTGGGAGTCGGTCCAGCCGGTGAGGCCCGTCTGGCTCGACATCGATCAGTGCGGCGATTCGGAGTATTCGATCCCGGCGGGCTACTCGGATACACATTGGGACTGGAACGTCAACGTTCCCGGCAACATCGTCGCCGCGCTCGGCCACGTCCACGGGCACGGCATCGCCGTCGAGGCGACCAACGAGAGCGAGGGCGGCGCCTCGATCTGCCGCTCCTTGGCGACGCTCGACCCGGCGAACGTCCACAACGTCCTCGCGATGAGCACCTGCACGGGTGATCCCCTGGCGCGTATCCGCTCAGGGCAGACCGTGCGGCTCCACAGCGAGTACAACAGCCCGCACCCGGCCGACGACGTGATGGGCATCATGCTCGCCTACATCCGGCCGGAGTAGACAGGAACGGCTATCTCGGCAGATCGGCGCGCGAGGCGAGCTCGGCTTGGGTGCGCGCCTCTGCGGCCTCGGCAGCCGCGAGCAGATCCGCGATCGACTCCGAGATTCCGGTGGCGATCATGTCGATGTCGTCCATCGAGTCATAGTCGCCGAGCAGGCCGAAGTCGATGCCGCCGTTGTAGCTCATGATCGCGATCGCGAGGGCGTGATTCTCCGGCAGGAAGGCGACCGGGAAGACGTCCTGGAGCTCTCGGCCGAGCACATAGAGCGGGATCTGCGGACCGGGCACGTTCGTGACGATCAGGTTGAAGAGGCGCGTCGAGAAGTTGATCCGCGAGGCCTGGGCCAGCAGCGTCGGCGGCGCGAAGTCGTTGAACCGGGAGATCACCTCGGCTCCGAGCGCCTGCTTCGACTCCTTCAATCCGTCCATGGCACGGCGGACGGCGTCCAGCCGCTTCACCGGGTCTTCGATGTAGACCGGGAGCGGGCCCCGCATCGCCGCGATCCGGTTGCCGAGCTGGCCGCGCTCGTCCTCCGCCCGGATCGACACGGGGACCAGGGCGCGCAGCTCGAGCCCCTCCGTCTTCACCCCGCGGCTGCGCAGCCAGCTGCGGAGCGCGCCGCTGACCACGGCGAGCACGACGTCGTTCACTGTGCCGCCGAAGATGTCCTTGATTCGCTTGAAGTCGTCGAGCTCGGCACGCGTCCAGGCGAAACGGCGGTGCGAGCCGATCTCGGTGTTGAGCGGGACGTCGGGCGCCGGGTTGGTGAAGTTCCAGGCGACCTCGGCGAGCGCCTCGCCGGTCTCGACGAGCCTGCGGGTCGCCCGCATCGGATCGGAGGCCGCTCGGACGGCCCGGCGCGCCAGGCCCAGGGGCGTCCTAGCCGCCCCCACTACGCCGCGTGCGGCGAGCTCGGCCTGAGAGGGTGGCGGGTGCGGAACCCAGTCTCGCTCGGGCTGGAGCGGCTCGGGCACCGGCTTTACGTCGAAGAGGACCGTCGCGATATCGACGCCGGCGACGCCGTCGACCAGCGCGTGGTGGGTCTTGGTGATCAGGGCGAAGCGGTTCTTCTCCAGCCCCTGGACCAGCCACAGCTCCCAGAGCGGCTTCGAGCGATCGAGCGCCTGCGAGAAGAGCCGGCCGGCGATGTTGCGCAGCTGCTCCTCCGAGCCGGGTGAGGGCAGCGCGGAGTGCCTGACGTGGTAGGCGAGGTGGAAGTGGGGGTCGTCGACCCAGAACGGGCGGCCGGTCTCGACCGGAGGAAAGGCGAGCTTCTGGCGGAATCGCGGCACCAGGTGGAGCCGGCTCTCGACGTGCCCGAGGAAGTCGTCGTAGGCGGGCGGCGGTCCCTCGAAGATCAGGATCGCCCCGACGTGCATGTGCGCGCTCGACGTCTCGTTCGTGAGGAAAGATGCGTCGATCGAGGTGAGCCTGTCCATGTGTCCCTGTGCCATACCCGCCGCTCAGCCTAGCGCCCGCCGACAGGCGGCCGCTACCCTTCCGGCGGACGTGCCGTCCACCTCGCTGGAAATCAAGAAGGGTCCCTCACGGGTCCTGCTCGCGGCGCCGCGCGGCTACTGCGCCGGCGTCGATCGCGCCGTGCAGGCGGTCGAGCACGCGCTCGAGCTCTACGGCGAGCCGATCTACGTCCGCAAGGAGATCGTGCACAACAAGCACGTCGTGCGCGAGCTCGAGAAGCGCGGCGCGATCTTCGTCGAAGAGGAGACCGAGGTGCCGGAGGGAGAGATGGTCGTCTTCTCCGCCCACGGCGTCGCCCCCAGCGTCCACGCCAACGCCGCCGAGCGAAAGCTCCGCACGATCGACGCGACTTGCCCGCTGGTCACCAAGGTCCACGTCGAGGCGCGCAAGTTCGCCGCCGATGGCTACACGATCGTGCTGATTGGTCATGAGGGTCACGAGGAGGTCGAGGGGACGACCGGCGAGGCACCCGAGAACATCGTGCTCGTCCAGACCGAGTCCGACGTCGACGATCTCGACGTCGAGGATCCCGACCGGATCGCCTACATCACCCAGACGACCCTCTCGGTCGACGAGACCAGCTCGATCATCGCGAGACTGAAGGAGAGGTTCCCCAGCGCCGTCGGGCCCAAGACCGACGACATCTGTTACGCGACCACTAACCGCCAGCACGCCGTCAAGGAGCTGGCCCGCGCCAGCGACCTGGTCCTGGTGATCGGCTCGACCAACTCGTCGAACTCCAACCGCCTGGTCGAGGTCGCGCGCGAGCATGGCGCCGCCTCGCACCTGATCGACAACCATCTCCAAGTCGACGAGGCCTGGCTGGAAGGGGTGGACACCGTCGGGATCACCTCCGGCGCCAGCGCCCCGGAGGAGCTGGTCGAGCGCCTGGTCGGGTTCTTCCGCGACCGGGGCGCCACCGAGGTCTCGGAGCTGAAGACCGTCGACGAAGACGTCCGCTTCATGCTCCCCGGCGAGATCCGCAAGGAGCTCGCCGGCTCAGGCGCCTAGCTCGTCTCGAGCGAGGACTCAGCGCTTCTTGCACTTCCCGGCTGACGACGCGGAGAGGGTCTCACCGCTGTAGAAGGTGGTCCGCTCCGTCGTCCTCCACTTCTTCTTCCTGCACCGGGCCATGACGTAGAACGTCTTGCCGCCCGTCTTGCGCTTGTTGAACACGGTGTCGAACTTGGTCAGCACGTTGCCCGGCGTATTCGGGATGTTCGTGAACGTCAGCGTCTTGCCCGCGATGTCGCCGATGATGTCGAGAATCAAGGCGCCGCTGGCGACGTCGGTGTGCACGAAGATGTCCTGCGAGGAACCGCCCCGGAAGAACGTCACCGTGCCCCTGAGCGCGCCACCGTTCATCTCGACCGTGCCCTGGCCCGTGATGCTCCGCGGGCAGGCGGCCCGCGCCTGAGCGTCGGGCTTGTTCTGGATCTGGCTGAGCTGACAGACCGGGATGTTGCCGGGAACGAACTTGACGTTCGGATCGATCGTGAAGATCGTGCTCCGCGGCGACTGCGACGTGGCGAAATCGTCGAATTCCGTCGCGATGATGTTGTGCAGCTTGACGCCGCCGAACCTCTTCTCGTCCTGCTTCCTCGGCGAGAGCGTGGTCTGCAGCGTCTGCGAGATCGGGGTCGCCGAGGCGACGCCGGAGAGGGCCAGTCCCCCGATCACGCCCACCAAGGCCCCGATCAGATAGTTGCGATTACGCATACGCCCTCCTTCGCGTGGCCTAAGCCTGCTCCCGCTCGGGCACGCCGGCGGCGAACTGGATCGAGTAGAGCTGCAGACCGGCCGAGGGCTCGAGCTCGAGCCTGTGGCGCTCGGTGCGCTCGTGTGAGGTGAGCTCCTGGAGCCCCGGGTGGGTCACCGGGATCGGATCGCGCCCCTCGCCGTCAAGCCGGATGGCAATCTCGCCCTCACCGTCGGTCGCGGCGTAGGCGCCCCCCGCCTCGTACTCCAACTCCAGGCGGCGGTCGGCGTCGGCCACTGGCCAAGGCTCCTCGGCCGTTCCGCTGGGGAAGATCTCCGGCGTGGGGGCGATCACCTCGGCGCCCGGCGCGTCGGAGGGGCGGATAGGCTCGAGCAGCGGGGGCCAGTCGTGGCCGCCATTCGGCCCGGCGAGCTCCTCCCGAACAGCCTCCTCGGTGCCGGTGTAGTCGCCCTCGCCGAGGTGGTACCAGCGAAGCGCGCCGCCGCGGCCCCAGAGGAAGAGCGCCGGCCAGCCGTGCGGCTCGTATAGCCGCCAGACCGCGAACTCCGGGTCGACGACCACGGGCCAGCCGATCTCGAGGCGCTCAGCGGCCGCGGCGACCACGTCGTGGGACTGGGTGAAGGGGAAGCGGGGGGAGTGGACCCCGATCATCGCTAGGCCGGCGTCGGAATATCGCTCGTGCCAGGCCCGCAGGTAGGGGAGGGTGCGGAAAGAGTTGAGCTGGGCGAGGTCGAAGAAGTGGACCAGCACCGGCGTTGTTGCGACCAGCCGATCGAGCGAGTGAACGGGATCGCCGACCCAATCGAGGCCGGCCGGCAGCGGAGGGATGGCGATGTCGGGGCGAGGGGGACGCAGGCGGCGGAGGGTATGCTGCGCGCGTCCTGGAGGAAAGCCGAGGGAAGGAGAGCGACGTGAGCGGAACGGTTTGGGAGCGGATCGAGGAGAGTCGAGCCCGTCACAACGTGCTCGAGCACCCCTTCTACGTACGCTGGTCGGCCGGTGAGCTGACCCGCGAGGAGCTCGCCCGCTACGCCGGACAGTACCGCCACGCGACCGAGGCTCTCGCGCGGCTCTGCAGCCTGGCTGAGGAACACGCTCCGGCAGAGCGCCGGGACGAGATCGCGGCTCATGCCGCCGAGGAGGAGGCGCACGTCGGCCTCTGGGACGGCTTCGTCGAGGCGGCCGGCGGCGAGATCGGCGCGCAGCCGACGCCGGAGACCGCGGAGTGTGTGAGCGTCTGGACGGCTCCGGACGGTTACCTGTCCCAGCTTGCGCGCATGTACGCGATCGAGAGCGGCCAGCCGGAGATCGCGCGCGTCAAGCGCGAGGGACTCGCACGCTTCTACGGGCTCGACGGGGGGCCGGGCGGCGAATACTTCCGAGTCCACGAGGAGGCGGACCACGCGCACGCCGGGGAGGCGCGCCGCCTGATCGAGGAGACGATGAGCCCCAGGGACGAGGACGCTCTGGTCGCGGCCGCCGAGGCAGCCTTCCGGGCGAACTGGCGCCTGCTCGACGGGGTCAGCTGAACGCGGAGATCAATGCGCGGACGCTTCGCGAGGGTGGGCGACCGCGCGATCGGGATCGCGCTCGGAATCCTGCTCGGCATTGCGATCATCCTGCTCTTCCTCTTCCTGGGCTCCCGCGACACGATCGACGAGCCCTCGCTGTCCGGCGGCTCGACGCAGACCGTGACCCAGCCCGCGACCACGACCCGGGAAGGCACGCCGTAGATGCGATCGACCGCTGCACGGCTTGGCATGCTCGCTGCGGTCGTCGCGGCAGCGGTCGCGCTCTTCATCGTTCTGCAGGCTGGCAGCGACGACGAGGACGGGTCCGCTAACGGACCTGCGTCCGCGACCACCACCGCCGCGGCGGAGGTCCTGACGGTGAACGACGGCGAGCCGGTCGGCGGCGTCAGGACCCTTACCTACGAGAAAGGTGAGCAGGTCAACCTCGAGGTCCGGCTGAACCGCCCCGAGGAGGAGATCCACGTGCACGGCTACGAGATCGAGAGGCCCGCGCTGCGAAGCCCGGCCCGGCTCTCGTTCCCGGCACGCCTGGACGGCGTCTTCGAGATCGAGGTCCACCGCACCGACGGCAGCGAGGCGGAGATCGCAGAGCTGCGGGTGAATCCCTAAGGGTCAGGTGAGATCGCTGCGCGGGAAGACCGCGCTCGCGGTCGCGATCGCCGCCGCGGTCGCGATCCTCGCCGCGCCTGAGCCGGCGTCCGCCCACGCCCTGGTGGGGCGGAAGGACCTGCCGGTGCCCGCGTGGCTGTTCGCCTGGGGCGCGTCGCTGGTCCTGATCATCTCCTTCGCGCTGCTCTCGGTGGCCTGGACCGAGGCGAGGCTGCAGCGGGAGGAATGGCGACCGTTGCCGCCTTGGCTTTCGACCGCGGTCCTCAATCCGGCGACAGAGGTTCTCTGCGGGCTGATCGGCGTCGGTCTCTTCGTGCTGGTGCTCTACGCCGGCTTCCGCGGAATCGAGGACCCGACGCAGAACTTCTCGATCGTCTTCGCCTTCTACACGTTCTGGCTGGGAATGGTCCTGGTCAGCGTGCTGCTGGCGGACGTCTTCCGGGCGTTCAACCCGTGGCGCGCGATCGGCCGGGCGATCTCCGGCGGCTTTCGCCTGGTGGCCGGTCAGTCGGCCCCGGCGCCCTTCCGATATCCGGACTCCCTGGGCCGCTGGCCCGCCGTGTTCGGCGTCCTGCTCTTCGTCTGGCTGGAGCTGATCGCGGGGGGCGGCGCGGCTCCCACCCCCCACAAGGTGGCGGTCGCCACGGTGATCTACAGCGGGGCCACGTTCCTCTGCATCGCGCTGTTCGGGGTGGAGGAGTGGATCCGCCGCGGCGAGGCCTTCAACGCGTACTTCGAGATGTTCTCCCGCCTCGCGCTGTTCGAGGTGCGGGAGGGGCGGCTGGGTCGGCGCAGGCTGCTCACGGGCGTTCCCGAGTGGGCTGAAGTCCCAGGGGCGGCGGCGCTGGTCCTGGCCTCGATCGCGGTGACCAGCTTCGACGGCGCCCAGGAGGGGGTGCTCTCCGCCGCGATCACCTGGACCTTCGAGCGTGGCACCGACCTCGGCTTCAGCCTCCCGGACTCCTTCCGGATCGCGAATACGATCTGGCTGCTGATCGTATTCGCCGGGGTCTCAGCTCTTTACTGGCTCGGGGTGCAGGGGATGCACACCGTGCGCGGATCTCCCCCGGTCAGGGAGCTTGGGCGGTCGTTCGCCCACACGCTGATCCCGATCGCACTCGCCTACATCGTCGCCCACTACTTCAGCGCCTTCCTCTACCAGGAGCAGGCGCAGTTCACCTACATCCTCTCGGATCCACTGGGACGTGGATCCGATCTGTTCGGAACGGCCGGGGGCGGGATCAACTACGGGATCGTCAGCTCCAACACGGTCTGGTACGTGCAAGTGGCGGCTCTGGTGATCGGCCACGTCACGGCGCTCACCCTGGCGCACGACCGCGCCCTCGCCGTCTACGACACCGTGCGCCACGCGTCACGCTCGCAGTACTTCATGCTCGCGGTGATGGTCGGCTTCACGTGCTTCGGGCTGTTCCTGCTCTCGCAGGCGAACGCGTGAGGGGGCGAAGTGGGGCGTGCATACCAGGAAGTGGGTATAACTTGAGGCTGCTTGGGCGTCCATCCACCCTTCGGGAGGTCGGAAAAGTTGAGAGCACGCGCGCGCACGTTCCTGCCGATCGCCGTCGCGGTCGTCGTCATGTCAATGGCGCCGGTCGCGCTGGCCGCGAAGGGCGGCAAGGGACCGCCCGCCCCGAAGCCGTGTACCACGACCAGCTACGACTACGACTCCGGGGGCACGCCGGGGTCCGGCGCGGTCAACGATCCGCTCTTCGCCAAGCAGTGGGGACTCGACCAGATCAATGCCCCGGAGGCCTGGACGCGCGCGCAGGGTGCCGGTGCGACGATCGCGGTCGTCGATACGGGCGTCGACCTCCAGCACCCCGACCTGCAGGCGAAGCTCCTCACGGGCGTCGATCTCGCCGCTGGCAGGACCGACTGCCCGCCCGGGCCCCAGGACGAGAACGGTCATGGAACCCATGTCGCAGGCATCGCGGGCGCTGTCACCGACAACGGAATCGGGGTGGCCGGAACCGCCCCGGGGGCGAAGATCATGCCCGTTCGGGTCCTCGATGCGAGTGGCTCGGGCGATCTGGAGACCGTCGCGGCCGGGATCAACTACGCGGCCGATCACGGCGCCGACGTGATCAACCTCAGCCTGGGCGAGCTCCCGATCGTAGGGCAGCTCACCGCGCTCAATCAGGACATCGAAGACGCGGTCGACCACGCATGGGATCAGGGCTCGCTGGTGGTCGCAGCTGCCGGGAACGAGACGTTCCCGCTCTGCGAGTACCCCTCCTTCGCCGTGCACGCGGTCTGCGTGGCGGCGACGGACAGCCGCGGGCTGCCGACGTACTACTCGAACTTCCCGGTCAACCAGTCGCTGGTTGGAGTTCGAGCGCCGGGCGGCCTCGGGAGCATCTTCTGCGAGGATGACGAGGACGTCTGGTCGACGATCTGGCCCGGCTCCGACTACGAGTGCTCCGACGGAGTCTCAGGTTACGAGACGCTCGCCGGGACGTCGATGGCCACCCCCTTCGTCGCGGGCGTCGCGGCGCTGCTGGCCGGTCAGGGGTTGACGAACCAGCAGATCGTCGATCGTCTGGAGGCGACGTCGTCGAATCACGGCACCTACGACCCGGTGATGGGTTACGGGATCGTCGACGCCGACGCGGCCACGAAATAGCGGCTCGGTGCCCCCTCCCTGGAACGCGGCGCCGGACGGCGCCTCTACCCACCGAGCCGCCTGATCGCGACGGCCAGCCGCTGGGACTCGATCCCGCCGCTTTCCTCGTCGAGGACGACGACGACGTTCGACGCCCGGAAGCAGAGCAGCCCCGCCGATGCGCGGCACGCCACGAGCTCCTCCTCCGCGGCGCCGGTGTCGCTGTAGACATACAGGGAGCCGGTCCCGCCGCGGCCTCCCTCCCGACCGGGCGCCGACGCAGGCTCACCCGGCAGCGGCGGAAGCGCGATTGCGAAGACCTGCTCGGTCCCGCCACTCGCCTGGAGCTGCCTCCCGAGCCTGATCGTCACGCCCTGGTCATTGACCTCGTCGACGAACTCCGACGCGGTCAAGGACCGGCTGCCGTCCCCGCAGCCCGCCGCCGCGATGCCTGTCAGCCCGACCGCGGCGATCACTGCGAGCGTCCGATTTCCCCGTCCCCATGCCACGGGGCGGGAGGCTGGCACAGTCAGGACGCGGGTGTCCCGCCCAAGCCCGCCGCAATGACCTCCGCGTCGCGCCTCAGCATCCCGATGTAGGAGCCTGCGTCCCCCGGGGCCTCGACCGGCAGCTGCTCCTCGATACCTACGCCGGTGCGCGAGGCGATGCCCTCCAGGACCTCTGGGTTGTCGGTCTCCTGGGCGAAGACGGTGGGGACGCCGGACTGGCGGATCGCATCCTCGACCTCGTGCACGGTCTGGGCGCTCGGCTCTGCCTCGGGGCCGGTGGCGGGGAAGGGGGTCGCGATCACCTGGAAGCCGAAGCGATCGGCGAAGTAGCCGAGCGCGTCGTGTGAGGTGACCAGCTTGCGGTCCTGAGGCGGGACGGCCGAGAGCGTCCGGCGCATCTCGGCATCGGCTCGGCGGAGCTGAGCGGCGTACGCCCGAGCCCTGGCCCGGTAACCGTCCGCATGCTCGGGGTCGACACTCGCCAGCTCGCTGGCGAGCGCCGGAAGCGCACGGGCCACCCGGGTGGGATCCATCCAGACGTGCGGGTCCTCGCCACCCATCTCCTCTTCCTCCGGGGTGGGGTGCACCCGCGAGCCGGCCCCCTGGAAATGCTGAAGGGGGCCGACGTGATCGGTCATCGCGAACTTGGGGACGTCGATGTCCGAGATCGGGATGCCGGCCTCGAGGTCGGCGCCGTTGTAGACCAGGAGCAGCGAGTCCTCGATCTGCGCCCGGTCTTTGGCGCTGAGCTGGAACTCGTGCGGACTGGTGCCGTCGGGGATGACCTGGTCGATGTCCGCATCGGGCCCGGCAACGTGCCGTACCACGTCGGCCCAGATCCCGGTGGTGACGGCGATTGTGCGGCCGTCGCCTCCGCTCCCCCCGCATCCCGCGAGCGCGGCGGCGAGCGCCATGACGGCGAGCGCCGCACCCCCCAGTGCGGCCCGGGTCAAGACGCTCTCCGGGCGGCGGGTAGGGCCAGCGCGAGCACGAACCCGCTGACCGCGACCAGCACGATGGAGGCGCCGGCCGCAAGATCCAGGTTCCAGGAGAGGATCAGCCCCAGCGGGGCGCTCGCCGCCGCGATCGCGGCCGAGAGGATCATCATCGCGGGCAGGCGCTTGGTGAGCAGGGCGGCAGTGGCGGGTGGCGCGATCAGCAGCCCGAGGACGAGCAGCGCGCCGACCACGCGAAAGCCGATCACCACCGCCAGCGTGACCAGGACGAGCATGGCGAGATGGAGGCGCTCGACGGGGAGGCCGAGCCCGGCGGCGCGCTGGGGGTCGAAGGAGAGCAGCAGGAAGGGGCGGTAGAGGAGAGCCACCACGGCGACGATCCCGATCGCGAACACGACGCTCAGGGTCGCCTCGCCGCTCGAGACGCCGAGTACGTCGCCGAACAGGAACGAGGTGAGGTCGACCGAGTAGCCCTCGACGCGGGAGACGATCGCCACCCCGAGGGCGAGCATGAAGACGAAGACGACGGCGGCCGCAGTCTCCTCCCGGACCTGGCTTCGTCGCAGCACGAAATTGGTCGCGCCGGCCGTGAACAGGCCGGCGGCGAGGGCGCCGAGCCAGATCGCCGTCTGGTCCGGGTCGCTGCCGGACGCTCCGGCGGTGAGGGCGAAGGCGATCGCGACGCCGGGCAGGACTCCGTGCGCCAGGCTGTCCGACATCAGCGCCATGCCGCGCAGGATCACGTAGCAGCCGACCACCCCCGAGATCACCCCGACGGCGGCCGCCGCCAGCGCTCCCGTCCGCACGAACTCCGCCTGGAAGGGATCGATGAGCCAGCCCATCAGCCGGCTCCGTGGTGGTGATGGGCGGTGTCGACCAGCAGAGAGCCGACCCTGAGGATGTGGCCAGCGAAGGTCTCCGAGACGATCTCCTCGGTGAAGGTGGTCGCCGGCGGCCCGAAGGCGATCATCCTCCGGTTGAGACAGAGCACGAGGTCGTAGTCGCGCCTCGCGCTCTCCAGGTCATGCGTCGCGACGAGCACCGTCCGGCCGCGCTCCCGCCAGGAGGCGAGGAGGCGCCGGAGCGCGGCGTGGGTGGGGGCGTCCAACCCGGCGAAGGGCTCGTCGAGCAGAAAGACATCCGCATCCTGCGCTGAAGCCTGGGCGAGCAGCGTCCGCTGACGCTCGCCTCCGGAGAGATCGCCGAACCGGCGGTGGGCGAGGTGCTCGATCCCGAGCTCGCGGAGCGCGGTGGAGACCAGCTCGCGGTCGCGGTCGGCGAAGCGTCCGACCCAGCCGAGGTCGCCGTAGCGTCCCATCCGCACGACGTCGGAGACGGTCACAGGGAAGGAGGGCTCGATGTCGAGGCGCTGCGGGACGAACGCGATCCGGCGGCTCACCAGCCTGATGGAGCCGAAGCTTGGCCGCACCAGGCCGATCGCGGCGCGGAAGAGCGTCGTCTTTCCGGCTCCGTTCGGCCCCAGCAGGGCGACGGTCGAGCTGGGCGGGATCTGGAAGCTGACCTGATCGAGAGCCGGCTCGCGGCCGTAGCGCACGGTCAGGTCCTGAGCCGCGATGGCGGGCGGACCGGTCGTAGTCAGCTCCTGCATCGCCACAGACTCCATGGCTACTTGCGGGCGCAGCGTGCACAGTCGCCGTGGATGACGATGTCGTGGCCGCTCATCGCGTGGCGCAGACGCCCAGCGAGCCGCTCGAGTTGCCGCTCGAGGCGCTCATCCTCGAAGGCGGTGACCCGGCCGCACTTGTCGCAGACGGCGTGATGGTGGTGCTCACCGCCCGGGACGATCGGCTCGAAGCGAGCGGCCGCTTCCCCGAACTCGACCCGCTGGACGAGCCCCATCTCGTGCAGAAGGTCGAGGGCGCGGTAGATGCTCGCGATACCAACGTCGTTGCCCGACTCCCGGAGACGGTCCGAGATCTCCTGCGCCGAGAGCAAGCAGCTCTGGCGCGCGAGCAGCCCGACCACCGCCTCGCGGGCACCGCCGGCGCGGTGGCCTGCCTCGCTCAGCGCCGTGCGCGCCGAGCTCTCCCAATCAGCAGCCGCCTGGGTCAGCGCCATGCCCGCAGGCTAGCAACTCCTTGAGAGTGATTCTCATTATCGCAGGAGGGCGGCCCAGGGGCGCTAGGCGGCAGCGACCTGGCGTTCGCCCAGGATCTCGCCGAGCCTCCGCTCCAGGGCGACCGAGACGGCGGCCCTGACCGGGCCCTCGCCGAGGCGTTCGACCAGCGCCTCGAGGAAGCCCTCGATGATCAGCCGCTTGGCCTCTTCCTCGGCCAGGCCGTGAGAGCGCAGGTAGTGGAGCTGCTCCGCGTCGATCTGGGCGACGGCGGCGGCGTGCGTGCAGCGCACGTCGTTGGCCTCGATCTCCAGACCGGGGATCGCGTCCGCGTGCGCCGACTTGGAGAGCAGCAGGTTGCGGCTCTCCTGGAAGGCGTCCGTCTGCTGGGCGCCGGGATCGACCCGGATCATCCCGCGCCAGACCGCGGTCGCCGACTCCTCGAGCACACCGCGGAAGGCGAGATCGGACGTCGTGTTGGGCGCCGCGTGCTCCTGGGTGGTGTCGAAGTCCAGGTGCTGGGAGCCGTTGCCGGCGTAGGCGCCGGTCACGCGCGCGCTCGAGCCCTGCCCGCTGAGGCGGGTCTCCATCCGCACCTTCCCGCGCGAGGAGCCGAAGCCGAGTGCCACCCAGTCGAAGCTCGCGTCGCGCTCCACCTCCGCCCGCTGCGTGGCGAACACCCAGCTCTCCCGGCCGAGGCCCTGGGCGGTGACGTAGCGAAGGTTGGCGCCGGGGCCGATCCAGACCTCGGAGACCGTGTTGAAGAGCCCGGCCCGCTCGCTGTCGGTGGCGAGCCACTGTTCCCAGACCTCGGCCTGCGCGCCCTCCTCCAAGAGGATCAGGGTGCGGAAGCCGAGCGCGGCCCGGTCGGCGTCGTGGATCGCCTCGATCTGCGCCGGGGCCTCCAGGGCCTGGCCCGCCGGGACGTAGACGAAGGCGCCGCCCCGCCAGGCGGCGTCGTTGCGCGCTACGAACGGATCATCCGAGGGAACCAGCGAACCCAGCCGCTCGCGGACCAGCTCGGGAAAGAGCTCCGCCGCGCGAGCGAGCGTGGTGACCACCGGCTCGCTCGGCATCGCGCCGGCGTCGGCGGGGACGGAGCCGTCGATCATGGTCTGGTCGATCTGCACGACTCGCGGCCCCTGCTCGGGGATATTGAGCACCGCATCCGCCAGCTCGCGCGCGGCGGGGTCGGCCTCTCCGGGGACCTCTAAGTCCTCCTCGATCAGCTCCGTCAGGTCGGTGAACTCCCAGCCCTTCGCCTTCTGGCTGGGCAGGCCGAGCTCCGTCGCCAGCGCGGCTCCATCGCGGCGCCGTTCCGTCAGCCAGTCGGGCTCGGCAGCCGCCTGGGCGGCAGCCGACTCAGCCAATCGAGCCTTCCATCTGGAGCTCGATCAGGCGGTTCATCTCGACCGCGTACTCCATCGGCAGCTCCTTGGTGATCGGCTCGATGAAGCCGTTGACGATCATCTTGGAGGCTTCCTCCTCGTCGAGGCCGCGCGACTGGAGGTAGAAGATCTGCTCCTCGCCGATCTTCGAGACGGTCGCCTCGTGGCCGACGTCAACGTCGTCTTCACTAATCCGGATCGTCGGGTAGGTGTCGGAGCGGGAGTGCTCGTCCAGCAGCAGGGCGTCGCAGACGACCTTGGACTTCGACTCCGTCGCGCCCTTGGCGATCTCGAGCAGGCCGCGGTAGCTGGTGCGGCCCTCGTCCTTGGAGATCGACTTGGAGAAGATCGACGAGGTCGTCTTCGGCGCCGCATGGATGATCTTGCCGCCGGCGTCCTGGTGCTGGCCCTGGCCCGCGAAGGCGATCGACAGGATCTCGCCGTGGGCCCGCTCGCCGAGCAGGTAGATCGACGGGTACTTCATCGTCAGCTTGGAGCCGAGGTTGCAGTCGACCCACTCCATGGTCGCGTCCTCCTGAGCGACCGCCCGCTTGGTGACCAGGTTGTAGACGTTCTGCGACCAGTTCTGGACGGTCGTGTAGCGGACGCGAGCGCCCGGCTTGGCGATGATCTCGACCACGGCCGAGTGCAGCGAGTCGGTCGAATAGACGGGCGCGGTGCAGCCCTCGATGTAGTGAACGTCGGAGCCCTCCTCGGCGATGATAAGCGTCCGCTCGAACTGGCCCATGTTCTCGGTGTTGATCCGGAAGTAGGCCTGCAGCGGCATCTCGACCTTGACGCCCTTGGGCACGTAGACGAACGAGCCGCCCGACCAGACGGCGGAGTTGAGCGCCGCAAGCTTGTTGTCGTTCGGCGGGATCACCGTGGCCCAGTACTCGCGGACGATGTCCTCATGCTCGCGCAGCCCCGAATCCATGTCGAGGAAGATCACGCCCTGCTTCTCGAGGTCCTCCCGGACCTGGTGGTAGACGACCTCCGACTCGTACTGGGCGCCGACGCCGGCGAGGAACTTCCGCTCGGCCTCGGGGATGCCAAGCCGGTCGAAGGTGTTCTTGATGTCCTCGGGGACCTCGTCCCAGTTCTGGCTGTTCTTCTCGGAGGCGCGGACGAAGTAGTGGATGTCGTCCCAGTCGATCTGGTTGAGGTTGCCGCCCCACTGCGGGGTCGGCCGCTCCAGGAAGTGCTCAAGCGCCTTGATTCGGAACTCGCGCATCCACTCCGGCTCGTCCTTGTAGGAGGAGATCGACTCGACGACCTCGCGTGAGAGGCCCTTCGGCGCCTTGTATGCGTAGCCCGACTCTGGATCGTGGAAACCGAACTTCTCCTTGTAGTCGGCGTTGATGCCGGCGAGTGCCCGCTCCTCGGCGGGGCGCTCACGTGCGGCGGTCTCGGGCGTGGCCATCTACGGAACCTCCAGCTTGACTGTGTCGTCCTCGATCGTGACCGGGTAGGTGGTGACCGGTTGGTAGGCGGGGAGAGTCTTCGGCCGACCGGACGTGACGTCGAACAGAGACCCGTGGCGTGGGCACTCCACGGTACAGGCATCGGCGTCGAAGGGGCCCTCGGCGAGCGGCCCGTCGTCGTGCGAGCAGCGATCCTCGATCGCGTAGAGGGTGCCGGCGCAGTTGAAGACGCCGATCTTGGCGCCGTCGGCCTCGACCAGCTTCATCTCACCGCTCGGCAACTCGCTCGTCGCGCAGACATCGATCTGTTGCTTCGTGCTTTCAGTCACGTTATTCCTACCCGCGAAGTCGGATATTCAGTTTAGCGAGAGCGGCCGCGGGCTCGTGACGGCGGCCCTCCGAGGCGTTACCGTAGGCGCGCCTTGACTCTCGTCCTGATCATCATCGGGATCGCCCTGCTGCTGGCGATCGCCGCCTGGTTCCTCTACAACCGGATGATCTCCCGCCGCAACGCGGTGGACAACAGCTGGGCGCAGATCGAGGCCGCGCTCCAGCGCCGCCACGACCTGATCCCGAACCTGGTCGAGTCAGTGAAGGGCTACGCAAAGCACGAGCGCCAGACCTTCGAGGAGGTCACGAGGGCGCGCAGCGGAGCCGTCGCCGCCCAGGCGCCGCCCAGCCAGGCGGCCGCCGAGGACGCACTGACCGCGGCGATCGGCCGGATGATGGTGGTCGCCGAGCAGTACCCCGAGCTGCGGGCCACCGAGAATTTCCAGCAGCTTCAGTCCCAGCTCTCCGGGACCGAGGATCAGATCCAGATCACCCGCCGCGTCTACAACGACACGGTCCAGACCTACAACACCCTGATCCAACAATTCCCGGCGGTGGTGGTCGCCAACTCCTTCCACTTCGAGCCGCGCCAGTTCTTCGACGCGCCGAAGAAGTCGGAGGCGACACCCGAGGTGAGCTTCTCGCAGGACGGCGCGCCCGCGCCGGCGAAGGAGCCGAAGGCCTGAGCTTGAGGATGCGCCGGGGCTTCGTCATCGCGCTCGCCGCGCTGGCGGCGCTGCTCGCTCTTCCCACCGCTGCTCTGGCGAAGAGCGCGGACGTCACCGACGCCGACGTCAGCCTGCGCCTCGCCAGGGACTCGAGCCTGGTGGTCGCCGAGCGGCTCACCTTCGACTACGAGGGCGACTATCACGCCTCCTACCGCGACATCCCGCTGAGCGGCGGCGAGACGATCGACGCGAACAGCATCAGCGTGCGCGAGGGGAACCGGGTGTACCAGCCTGGCGGCTGCACCACGTTCGGCTGCACCGACCAGACCGGCCGCTTCGGCGTCACCAGCACTCCCGAGGGCGTCCGGATCGTCTGGCACCACAACGCCAGCGGCGAGCGTCGCACCTTCACGATCATCTACCGCGTCACCGCGCGGGACCACGTGCGCGCCTACGACGACGTGATCGACGTCTACTGGAAGGTCTGGGGAGACCAGTGGGACTTCAGCCTCGACCGCCTGACGGCGAACCTGAAGAACCCCGCGCTCGACCCGAGCAATCCGCTCTACCGCGTCTGGGGGCATCCGCGCGACGTCGAGGGCGAGACCGTCCGCGGACAGGGCGAGGCCACCCTCGAGGCCTCGGACGTGCCGGCTCACCAGTTCGTCGAGCTGCGGGTGACGATCCCGCGCCAGCCCAGCCAGGACGTGAGCGCCGCGGGCGTCCACAGCGGCAACGGCCTGCCCGCGATCCTCGCCGAGGAGCAGGACCTGACCGACGACTTCAACTCGCCCTGGAACAAGACCAAGCGCTTCGTCGCGCATCACGCCGAGCTGCTCGCGGGGCTGATCACGGCGCTGCTGCTCCTCTCACTGGCTCTGATGCTGTGGCTGACGAGGGAGCATCCGACTTCGACTCCCAAGTACGTGCCCGAGCCACCCGACGACGCCAGCCCCGCCCTCGCCTACGGCCTGGCGCACGAGGGTGAGGACACGAACGACACGGTGCTCGCAACGCTCCTCGACCTGGTGGAGCAGGGCTATTACGACACGAAGCAGGCAACCACCGAGGACGAGAAGCTCGATCTCGCGATCAAGGTGGCGAGCAAGCGCCGCAGCGACGCGAAGCTCGAGCCCTACGAGAAGGACACGCTCGACTTCTTCGACGAGCTGGTCAAGGACGACACCGTACCCCTGAGCGAGATGAAGGACCGGATCCCCGAGCACAGCGCAACCTGGCGCTCCCGCTGGGAGAAGATGACCGGCTCGCTGAACGCCGCCGACGAGGGACAAATCGACTGGGACCGAAACCTCAACCCGCTCAGCCTGCTGGTCGCGCTGGTGGGAGCCATCCTCGTCGCGGTCATCTGCCTGATCCAGAACAACGTCGAGGATCATTGGTTCGTGACCGCCGCGATCGGCGCGGTCGGGGTTGCGATCGTCGCCTTCTGGCCGGCCCGGCGGCTGCAGCGGCTCGCCCCGCAGTACCGCGAGCGCTCGTCGCAATGGGAGTCCTTCCAGCGCTGGACCGACGACTTCCCCCGGCTCGACGACGACCCGCCGGCGACGCTGGAGCTCTGGAAACGGATCCTGATCTACGGCGTCGCCTTCGGCACCGCCGACCGGATGATCAAGTCCGGGCGCATCCCGGAACCCGTGCTGCAGAGCGCCGACGGCTCCTGGTCGTCGGGGTATCTGACCGGCGCCTACCTCGGCTCCTCCTTCAACGGAAACGAGTTCAGCTCCGGCTTCTCCTCCCAGGTCGCGCCGGAGTCCTCCAGCGGTGGCGGTGGAGGCTTCAGCGGCGGCGGTGGAGGAGGCGGCGGTGGCGGGGGCGGGGGCTCCTGGTAGCTCCCGCGGGCCCTCGCGACCGGGGGCGGCTCAGCCCTCGCCGGTCTGGGCGCTGATGAGCTCGCCGAAGGTGCGCTCGAGGAAGTCGTTGCGCAGGATCCCCGCGGGATCGAGGTCGCGCTTCAGGGCGAAGAAGCGCTTGGCGCTCTCCCCGTACATCTCGGCGAGCGTGGGCTTGGAGGCCATGACGTTCTTGACCAAGTGGACCCGGCCCCCGAACCTCTCCCACAGCAGGTCGGCAAGGACGGTGAAGGCCTCGGAGGCCGACCGAAGCGTCGAGGGCCGCGAGGTCTCGAACGCGTAGCTGACCGCGAACCCCGCCCCGGCAGCCGTGGAGGACAACAGGAACGGCTCGTCGCCGGGCAGGAACAGGACGTCCTGCAGGGTCGGTCGAAGCCCTCGCTCGTTGAGCAGGCCCTCGGCCAGGTCGAGCCACTCAATCAGCGCATCATGTCCGGCCTGCCAGCCGGGCTCGCCAGCGGGATCGAAGGGGACGACGAAGGTCTGCTGGATGTTTCGCATCGAGAAGCCGAGCCGCTTGCCGGCCCGCTTCGCCCGTGCGTTTCCGTCCATGAAGAAGGTGAAGCCCTCGAGGTCGTCGACGTACGCGTCGCGGCGAAAGCCGATGCGGAAGGCCAGCCCCCAGAGAAGACGGCAGGTCCAGCCGACGCGCATCAGCCATTCGTACGGCACCCGCACCCAGAGCCTCGGCCGATGCAGAATCAGCCGTCGGCGGTCGGACTCCGGGGTGAATGCCGAGGTGAACAGAAAGACCCGGTCGCGCCCGCCGCGCCTTGGTACCACCCCTGACCAGATCGCGTCGAGCTTCTCCCGGTCGTTGGGGTCCGATTTCTCGCCGTAGGTCCGCTTGGTTGCCGGCAGCAGGTCGCGCGCCAGCGGCTCGAAGCTCTCGTAGGTGCCGGCGAACGTCCGCACGCCGATCCGGCCGTCCTCGCTCGCTCCCACCGCAAGCAGCCGGTAGGTGATCGAGACGATCGCGCCGAGGTAGCCGAAGCCGCCGATCACGCCACGGAAGGCCCGCTGCTCCCGCGTGAGGCTCTCCCAGCGTGTATCGGCTGGCGGAGCCGAGCACACGAGCAGCTCACCCTCAGTCGTCAGGAGCTCAAACTCATCGACCTGCGCGCCCTCCTTGCCGTAGGCGGGGGAGAATCGTGAGAGACAGTCGGCCGAGAGGGTGCCGCCGGCGGTCGCGCTGTCGGTGGTCACGGTGATCGCCGGGACGAGGCCATGGGGCTGGGTCGCGGCGAAGATCTCACCCCACCTGGCGCCGGGCCCGACGCGCACGCGGTCGCGATCGAGGAGCTCGATGGAGTTCATGCGCTGCGTCGAGACGACCAGGTCCTCGCCGATCGGCTGGCCGTCGAAGGAGTGACCCGTGCCGCGCATCGTCACGCGACGGCCGCTCTCGCGAGCGTAGGCGAAGATCCGCCGCAGCTGCTCGGGGCTTTCGGGCTCCAGGATCCAGGCCTCTCCTTCGTAAAGCCCCGTGTAGCAGCCGACCTTCCCGTAACGGCACGGGATTCCCGGAAGCCGGCCGCTTGGGTCCTCTCCCTTGGGGCTCACCGCCGCACGCTCCGCTCGATCCCGGAGGCGCCGTCGAACTCTGAAGCGTCCAGCTCCGCCACGCGACCGTGGGCGCCAATCGCGACGAACAGCCGCCGCGCCTCGCCCAGCTCTCGCCCGTAGCGTCGATCATCTCCGAGCCGTCGCGCAAGACGAGCCAGCTCGAACCGGACCTGGGGCTCATAGCCACGCGCCCCGATCCGCTGCACCATCTCCAGCACCGAGCCGAGGGCGGCCTCGATCTGGTCCGCCCGGGGCGGGCCGGGGGCGGCCAACAGCACCCGCGCCATCGCCAGGCCGGCCGGAATTACCGCGACGGTCCCACCCTGGTCGGCTGCGGCTCGCGTCGCCCGATCCGCCAGCTCGTAGGCCAGCTCCGGGTCGCCGGCGCCCAGCTGGGCCTCGGCGAGATGTGCCAGGCGCAGGGCCCGTCCCTCGACTCCCGAGCGACCCTCCTCGGAGATCTCCTCAGCTCGCTGCAACGCCTCGATCGCCGACCGCCATTGGCCGCGCATCAGCTCGGCCACCCCGAGGTCGGTCCACGCCCAGGTCCGCCACAGCGCGCCGCCGGTCCGCTCGGCGAGCTCGACGGATAACCGTCCGTGTTCGAGCGCGCGGTGGGCGTCTCCCGCGACATATGCGAGCAGACTCGCGAAGCCGTGGTTGCTTCCCAGCGTCTCCGGATCGCCCTGCGCCCGGGCGATCTCCCGCCCCTCCGCAAGCACGGCGTGCGCAGCTTCCAGGTCTCCGAGCATGGTCAGGAAGGCACCCTTCTGGGCGAGGCAAAGGGCGTAGGGGCACGTGAACACCACTCCCGCGCCGAACGTGGGGTCGCCGCCCGCGGCCTCGAGCGCACGATCGAGCGCCGCAAGACCCTCGCGCAGATCGCCGGTGAGGAAGAACGCCCAGGCGTTCGGCGGCATGCACAGCGAGGGGTCGTCCGCCTCCTCGGCGAGCGCGAGCGCGTCGCGGGCTAGCCGCGCGTATTCATCGATCCTCCCCTGGCCCAGGCCGAGCACGGCGCCGTAGCCGCCGAGGAGCAGGATCCGCAAGCGCAGATCTCCGCTCTTGATCGCCATCCGCTCCGCCTCCTTGAAGATGCGCTCCGCTTCGTCGCTCGACAGCCCGAGGCGCCAGCCGAAATGAACGGTCGCAACCCTCGCCGCCAACCCGAGCCCCTCCGTCTCCTCGGACGCGGCCAGGCCATCGGTCAGCTCGATCACGCGGCGCCACGACCTCACCGATTCCGCCGGGTCGGTGTTTCCGGACCAGGCGGCGGCGCGTCCATACCAATGCGAGGCCTCCAGATCCTCGCCCGCCCGCTCCCAGTGGTTTGCGATCAGCGCCGAGCGCTCGTCGAGCTGATCGGGGTAGTGATCTGCGATCGCCCGTGCTGCCGCCGCGTGGAGCTGTTCGTGGCGCTCCCGAAGCTGCGAGCGGTAGGCGACCTCCTGCGTAAGGGGGTGGCGAAAGGCATAGATCGGCTCGGGGCCGGGCGTGCGCTCGTAGAGGAACTCGGCCGCCACGAGTGCCCGCAACTCCTCGTCCAGCGCCGGGTCATCGAGTTCGGCCACCCGCGCCAGCAGCGGGGCGGGGAACTCCTTGCCGAGCACCGCTGCCGCCTCGAGCGCCGCCTTGCGCTCGGGGGGCAGGCGATCGATCCTGGCTGCGAGCACCGCCTGCACCGTCGCCGGCACCTCCGCCTCGCTGATCGGTGCCGCAAGCCGGTAGTCGCCGGGTCTGCCGATCAGGTGACCGGAGCCGGCGAGCGAGCGAACCAGCTCTTCGGCGAAGAACGGGTTGCCGTCGGCGCGCTCGCTGATCAGCTCGCCGACCTCGGCGAGCGACGGGTCGGTGCCGAGCAGCTCGGCGATCAGCTCTCGCTCGTTCTCTCCGTGCAGCGCCCTCAGTGGGATCTGGCGGTAGTAGGACCGCGACATCCACGGCGCGCTGTAGTCGGGGCGGAAGCTGAGCAGGGTCAACCCCCTGTTCCCCTGGGCGGCCTCCACGTACGCGAGCAGGAACGCCTCGCTCGCCGGATCGATCCACTGCAGGTCGTCGAAGATGGTCAGCGCGGGCTCGCGCGAGCTCTGGGCGTAGATCAGGCGGCGGACGAGTTCCAGCAGGCGCCGATGCCGCGCCTCGGCATCGATCCGCTCAACCGGGCGTTCCGGGTCCGCGATGCCGAGGAAGTCGCACAGCAGCGGCGCCTCGTCGGCGAGGCGGTCACCGAGCCGGTCCAGCTTGGCCTCAACTCGCCCGCGCGCCTCCGGGTCCGAGGTCACGTCGGCGATCTCGAAGTAGGAGCGCAAGAGGGTGAGCACCGGAAGCAGCGGGATGTTTCTGGCGTGCGCCTGCGCAGCGACGTGAAAGACCGGGATTCCGCGGGCGCGGCAGCGCTCGGCGATCTCCAAGCACAGGCGGCTCTTGCCGATCCCCGGCTCGCCGACGATTCCCACCAGCTGTCCACCCCCGGTAAGGCTGGCCTCGAAGGCGCTCTCGAGCGTACGAAGCTCCTCCTCGCGTCCGATGAGGGGGGTCAGCCCCCGGGCACGAGCGACGTCGATCGGGCCCTGGGCGGCCCCGACCCCCTCGAGCTCGAACACCTCTACGCGCCCGGCGCCCTTGACCTCGCGCACGACCGGCTCCCCGAGCCGGACGTAGCCCCTGGCGAGCGCCGCCGTGTTGGGGCTGAGATAGATCCGTCCAGGTCGGGCAGCCTGCTCCATTCGCTGGGCAAGACCTACCGTGTGTCCAATCGCGGTGTAGGTCATATCGCCGCGATCGCCGATCGTCCCGACCACCACCTCGCCCGAGTTGAGCCCGATCCGGATCGCGAAGTCGAGACCGTGGGAGCGTCGGAGCTCGTCACCGAACGCCGCCAGTTCCTGCTGAAGCTTGATGGCCGCGAGGCAAGCGCGACGGGCGTGATCCTCATGCGCAATCGGAGCACCGAAGATCGCCATGATCCCGTCGCCTGTGAACTTGTCGACGGTGCCCTCGTAGTCGTGGATCCCGTCAGCCAGGATCTGGAAGAAGCGGTCCATGATCGAGCGCCAGTCCTCGGGATCGGTGCGCTCGGCGAGCTCCATTGAGTCGGCCAGATCAGCGAACAGGATCGTGACCTGCTTTCGCGCTCCCTCCAGTCCGGTGCGGTCGGCCCGAATCCTCGCAGCGAGGTGGGCGGGAGGAGGAACGGGATCCGCAGCGACAGCTGGATCGGCCGCGCCGGTGGGGGCGCCGCAGGCTTCGCAGAACTGAGCCGATTCGCGGATCCAGGACCCGCAGCTTGAGCAGCGCATTAGCTCCTCATCACAGGCTGAACGAGCTCCTCAGACATCTCCCCACAGCCGAGTATCGCAGCACGACGCGGAAATTGGTAGAGGGCGGAGGCGCTGCAATGCGGCCGGGCGGCGCTCTCCCAGCGAGGAGGCTCTACTACAGCGTTCCGGCCTCGGCCGGGTCGCCCCGCTCGCCCTCGTCCTCCCAATCGGCGGGCTTGCCCAGGCTCGCGCCCTTCACCACCTTGAGTCCGAGCATCGCGCACTTCATGCGCGTCGCCGAGATTTCGATGCCGAGCAGGTCGAGGACGAAATCCTTTGGCAGCGAGAGCAGCTCCTCCCGGGTCATGCCCTCGAGCTCGTCGGTGAGCAGCGAGGTGGCGGCGGTGGAGATCGCGCATCCCTGCCCCTCGAAGGAGACCCCCGAGACCCTGCCCTGGTCGTCGAGCTTCAGGAAGACGTGCTGCTCGTCGCCGCAGAAGGGGTTGGAGTCCTCGAACTCGAGGTCGTAGTCGTCCAGGCGCCCGAAGTGACGCGGGCGCTTGTAGTGCTCGAGGATCTGGTCGCGGTAGAGCTCGTCCACCTATCTCACCGTACCGCTCGGTCAGAGGGCGAACACCCGGCGGACGTCAAAGAGGCCGTCGATCAGCTGGTCGACCTCGTCGCGGGTGTTGTAGACGGCGAAGCTCGCGCGGGTGGTGGCCGGGACGCCGAGCCTCTGCATCAGCACCTGGGCGCAGTGGTGCCCGGCCCGCACCGCAACCCCGCCGCGGTCGAGGATCTCCGAGATGTCGTGGGCGTGCACGCCCTCCATGGCGAAGGAGATGATCCCGCCGCGATCGTCGCCCGCGGGCGGCCCGAAGATCGTCAGCCCGGGCACCTCGGCGATCCGCTCCAGCGCGTAGGCCGTCAGCTCGACCTCCGCGGCGTGGGCGGCGGGCAGCCCGAGCTCGTCGAGCCACCGCACCGCCGCACCGAAGCCGATCGCCTCGCCGATCGCCGGGGTGCCGCCCTCGAACTTCGCCGGGAGATCGGCCCAGGTGATCAGCTCCTTCGAGACCTTGCGAATCATCGAGCCGCCGCCGATGAAGGGCGGCATCTCGTCCAGCAGCTCCAGCCGCCCGAAGAGCGCCCCGATCCCCGTCGGCCCGTACATCTTGTGCGCGGTGATCGCGTAGAAGTCGGCGCCGAGCTCCGCCATATCGAGCTCGAGCTTGGGCCCCGCCTGGGCGCCATCGACCACCAGCAGCGCGCCGGCATCGTGCGCCATCCGAGCGATCTCAGCCACCGGATTGATCGTCCCGAGCACGTTGGAGACGTGCGCCGCGCAGACCAGCTTCGGCTCGCGCTTGAGCAGCGACGCGAGCGCGTCGAGGTCGAGCCGACCCTCCCCGGTGATCGGTGCCCAATCGAGATGGGCTGCCTTCTCCTGGGTCACCTGGTACCAGGGGACGACGTTGGAGTGGTGCTCCATCTCGGTGACCACGACCCGGTCACCCGCGGAGAGATTGCTCCTGCCCCAGGAGTACGCGACCAGGTTGAGCGCCTCGGTGGCGTTGCGCACGAAGACCAGCTCGCGGCGGTCCGCGCCGAGATGCGCGGCGAGAACCCGGCGGGCGTCCTCGTAGAGCGCCGTCGCCTCCTCGGAGAGGGTGTGAACGCCGCGGTGGACGTTCGCGTTCTGCTCGCGCCAGTAGCGGTCGAGGGAGTCGATCACCGCCAGCGGCTTCTGAGAGGTCGCGCCGTTGTCGAGATAGGCGAGCGGCTGCCCGTGGATCTCCCGAGCGAGGATCGGGAACTCGCCGCGAATCTCCTCGATGGACCGCGGCAGGGCGGGAGCGGTTGTCGCCGTCGGCTCCATCGCGCGCTCGTTAGGCCGCGGCCCCCGCCTCGACCTCGTCGCGGATCCAGCCGTAGCCCTTCTCCTCGAGCTGCTCGACCAGCTCGGCGCCGCCCTCCTTGACGATGCGGCCGTCATAGAGGACGTGGACGGCGTCCGGCTTGATCAGGTGGAGGATCCGCTGGTAGTGGGTGATGATCAGCACCCCCATCCCCGGACCGGCGAACTTGTTGACGCCCTCGGCGACGATCCGCAGGGCATCGATGTCGAGCCCCGAGTCGGTCTCGTCCAGCACCGCCATTTCCGGCTTCAGCATCGCCAGCTGCAGGATCTCCATCCGCTTCTTCTCGCCCCCGGAGAAGCCGTCGTTGACGTAGCGGGAGGAGAACTCCTTGGGGATGTTGGTGAGCGCCATCGCCTCCTGGGTCTCCTTGCGGAAGTCCTTCAGCTTCACGGGCTCCTCGCCGGCCGCCTCGCGGTGGGCGTTGACCGCCATGCGCATGTACTTGGCGACCGTCACGCCCGGAATGGCCACCGGGTACTGGAACGCCATGAAGAGGCCCATCCGGGAACGCTCGTCGGGAGCGGCCTCGGTGATGTCCTCGCCCTTGAAGGTGATCGTGCCCTCGGTCACCTCGAGGCCGGGATGGCCCATGATCGCGTTGGCCAGGGTGGACTTGCCCGATCCGTTGGGCCCCATCAGGGCATGGATCGAGCCCCTCTCCACGTCGAGGCTGACCCCCTTGAGGATCTCCTTGTCCTCGGCGGTGACGTGCAGATTGCGAATCTCGAGCTCTGCCAATTCGACTCCTGGGTTGGGTTGAAGTTTTCGCTAGGCCGCGGTGACGGCTGCGGCTCGTTGGGCGGGCGCCGGCGAGTGCTGCTCCGAGAACTCGACCAGCTCGGCCAGCGTGGTCCCGGCGAGCGCCTTGGTGACCCCTCCCTGCACCCGAGTCCAGAGCAGCTTGGTCGCGCAGGCGCGGTCGCCGTCGGTCTCGTGCGAACAGGAGACCTTGCCCTCGGGGTCCGCCTGGAAGCACTCCATCGGGGCGATCGCCCCCTCGAGCGCCTGCACCACCTCGAGCATCTCGATCTCGTCCGGGGGGCGCCCGAGGCGGTAGCCGCCGTGGGCGCCGCGCTGGCTCTGGACCAGGCCGGCCTTGCGGAGCTTGGCGACGAGATGCTCGAGATAGGCGAGGGGAAGGCGCTCGGATTCGGCGACGGCGCTGAGCGCCACCGGGGCGCCGTCCTCCTGGCGGCCCAACTCGACCATCAGGCGAACGCCGTATTCAGCTCGGGTGGAGAACAACATCTCAACGAAATCCTAGCGGAGAGGTCGGTTATGCCACGCCGCCCGGGACGCGAAGCGGAGGAGGCGATGACTCGCGTAGCCCGCGGACGCGAAGCGGAGCAGGCGGAGCGTTGATGCCGGTGCAACGCTTGCCGCGATGAACCCGAACCCGACCGTCGGACTGCTCGGAGACGTGATGCTGGGACGAGGCGTGGGGGAGCGCCTCGCCCAGGCGCCTCCCGAGGATGTCTGGTCGCCGGAGCTCCGCGAGCTCTGCCGGTCCTGCGACCTGATCGTCTGCAACCTCGAGTGCTGCATCTCGGAGCGCGGCGGCGAGACCCGCCGAGTACCCGGGAAGCCCTTCTTCTTCCGCGCTCCGCCGGCCGCTCTCAGATCGCTGCAGGCGATAGGGGTTGAACTGGTAGGCCTCGCCAACAATCACGCGCTCGACTTCGAGGAGACGGCGCTGATCGACACACTGCGGCTGCTCGGCGAGGCAGGGATCGCCGCCGCCGGTGCCGGACCGGATCGGACGGCGGCGCGCAGAGGAGCGATCGTCGAGGTCGCGGGAGCCCGCCTCGGGCTGGTCGCGGTCTCGGACCATCCGGCCGAGTACGCCGCGGGCCCCGGCGTCCCGGGGATCGCTTACGGCGATCTCACCCGGGCGCTCCCCGGCTGGCTGAGCGCGGAGCTGGAGCGGCTGAGCGCCGAGTGCGACGCCGTCATCGCCTTCCCGCACTGGGGGCCGAACATGAGCCCCGACACCGCGCGCTGGCAGAGGAAGGCCGCGGCAAGGATGCTGGTCCGCGGAGCGACCCTGGTCGCGGGGCACTCCGCGCACGTCTTCCACGGCGTCGGCTGGCAGGACGGGAGGCCCGTGCTGTTCGACCTCGGGGACTCGCTCGACGACTACGCGGTGGATCCCCGGCTCCGCAACGACCTCGGTGTGCTGTCGCTGTGGCGTCCTCTGGACCGCGACGCGCCGATCGAGCTGGTCGGCCTTCGCCTCGACTACTGCCGCACCCGTCTCGCGAGTGGCGCCGATGCCGAATGGATCGCGGCCCGGCTCGCGAGCGCCTGTCACTCCCTGGGCAGCACGGTCGAGCAGGTGGCGGAGGGGAGGTTCCGCGTCAGGCCGAGCTGAGTGTCAGCGGACGGCGCGCGAGCGGCGCCGGCCGAGCTCCTCGCTCTCCAAGCCCCAGGAGACGATCCGCTCCGGATGGATCCTGATCGTCGCGCGATCCCCCTCGACCGCCTCGGCTCGGCCGCGCACCTCGATGCCCCGCGGTCGCCAGGGGTCGACGCTCGCCAGGTCGTCGATCACGATCGACGCGCGCCCGGTGCGCCGCGCGTCGCGAAATTTCTTCGTCCGCGACAGGTTCATGCCGCCGACGTCGATCGAGTCGTGCTCGAGATTGAAGCGCCAGCCGACGGGCACGACGTGCGGCGTGCCGTCCTTGCCGACGGTTGCGATCCGCCCCAGGCGCTCCGGCCGGCGCTCGCCGAGGTACTCGAGCTCCCGATCGGTGAAGGCGCTCACCCGGCCGCTCCCACCTTGCTTGCCGCAGTCGCCCGGGCGCTGCGAGCGACGACGCCGCGAAGCACGTCCCTGAACTCCGCGTAGGTCCGGGCGCCGACCCACTCGGCGTGTCGCGCCTCGATCTCCGCGACGATCTCGTCGCCGAGCCTGACCTGGTCGAGTCCGCGCTCGGTCGGGAAGATCAGCTTGGCGCGGCGATCGCGGGGATCCGGCCGCCGCTCGACGTACCCGAGGTCCTCGAGCTCGTCGACGATCCGCCCGATGATCTGCTTGTGCCGGCCGGAAAGCCGCGCCAGCTCGGTCGCGCGGACCCCGTCCTCGTCGAGATAGGCGAGCACGGTCCCGTGGCGCGGATGAAGATCGTCATAGCCGGCCTCCGCGAGTCGCGCGAAGAGCTCGTCCTGCAGGGAGAAGAGGAGGCGGCTCGCGAGCACGCCGAGGTCCGGGTTCCACTCCTGTCGTTCCCTGCGCCTTTTCGTGGTGGTCACAATTTAAGACAGTATCAAATTGTGATGGTCTGGAAACGAACCCAACTCTTATTTGCCGTTGAAGCGGACGCGTATACTCGCCTGCAGACTTCAGTCATCCAAAAGGAGACCCACTGATGACGACCACCGGACGATCCAACTGGCAAGCGGCGCTCAAGACCGTGATCCTGCTGTCAGCGCTCGGCGGCCTGCTGGTCGCCGCCGGCTACCTGATCGGCGGCCCCTCTACCGCGCTCGTCTTCCTCTTCATCGCAGTCCTGATCAACATGGGCAGCTGGTTCTTCAGCGACAAGCTCGCGTTGCGAGTGGCGCGTGCGCAGCCCGTCTCGGAGCAGGAGGATCCGCGGCTCTACCAGATGGTCCGCGATCTGACCACGCGGGCCGGGCTGCCGATGCCGAAGCTCTACGTGATCCCGCAGGAGCAGCCCAACGCCTTCGCCACGGGCCGCAACCCGCAGCATTCTGCGGTCGCGGTGACGGCGGGCATCCGCAAGCTGCTCACCGAGGACGAGCTGCGCGGCGTGCTCGCTCACGAGCTGGGTCACGTGCGCCACCGCGACATCCTCCTGACCTCGGTGGTCGCCTCGATCGCATCGGCGATCACCTGGATCGGCTACATGGTGCTCTGGATCGGCGGCGATGACAATTCGCCTCTCGGGATCATCGGCCCGCTTCTGCTCTGGCTCCTTGCTCCGATCGCCGCGGCGATCATCCAGATGGCGATCTCACGCCAGCGGGAGTACTCGGCTGACGCGACCGGAGCGGAGATCTGCGGAAACCCGGAGTCCCTGGCATCCGCCCTGCTTCGCCTGGAGTCCGGCGCGCAGGCGATCCCGATGCAGGTGAACCAGGCGACCGAGCCTCTCTACATCGTCAAGCCGTTCTCGGGCGGCGGCCTCGCCTCGCTCTTCTCGACGCATCCGCCGATCGAGGAGCGAGTCCGCCGGCTGCGGCAGATGCGGCCGACGATCGGCTAGGTAGTTGGGATATCGGATTCTGCGTTCGGGGGACGCCTTCTGGCGTCCCTCGAACCAGATGAAGGTCGAGAACACCGACCTCGCCGAGCAGCTCGGCGCGACGACGCTCGCGCGCGGCTCTGGCGCCTGCATCCGGGGCAGGCGTCGACGAAGCACCGCCACTTCGACCAGCACGAGCTCTACGTGCTGCTCGAGGGGAAGGGGGGAATCAGGGTCGACGATGAGCTGATCACGCTCGATCCCCTCTCCGCCGTGCTGGTCGAGCCCGAGCACGCTCGCCAGTTCTTCAACGACACCGATGCCGACGCCCTCTGGCTGGTGGTCGGGGCTCCGCGCGAGGCCGTCTCCTCGACCCTGGAGATGACGGAGGAGCAGCTCGCGGCGATGTACCCGGATGGGCCCAGGGCGCTGCCGCCGGAGCTGGGCGGGGGAGAGTTCCAGCCGTAGGCACGCCTCCGGCGGGCTATACTGTCCAAACTAGCCAAAACCCGATCAGGATTGGGATGTTTGAGACGATGGGCTCCGTGGAGATGCCTCGCAAGTACGTGCCGCCGCCCCTCGAGCTGGTCAAGAGTCGGATCGAGGAGCTCCTGCCCCCTGCCGCGAGGGAGGAGATCGGCGGTGGCGGGGCCGTCCTGATCGACGTCCGCGACCCCGAGCGCTACCGGGCGGGACACGTCGCGGGGGCCCTCAACGTCCCCTCCGGCGAGAGCGCGCGCAACGCCCACGACGCCGCCTACGCCGACGCGGTCAAGCAGGCCGGCGCCGGCCCCGACGACCGCGTGATCCTGGTCTGCGGACAGGGCAACCGCTCGGCCCGCACCGCCGACGCGCTCCGTAACGAGCACGGCTTCACCAGCGTCGCCTCGATCATCGGCGGCTCGAAGCTTTGGAGCGATCTCGGATATCCCGTCGAGGGAGAGATCACCGTCGGCGACGAGGAAGCCGAGACCCACCTGGAAGGCGAGGAGGACACGACCTGATGGCCAGCACCGAGACGCTCGAAGACATCAAGGCACGCATCGAGCAGGTCACCGCCGAGGAGGCCAGCGACGAGCTCGCCTCCGGCGAGGCCGTCGTGATCGACACGCGCGACGCGGTCAACCGCCAGGAGATCCGCGTAGAGGGCGACGAGTACGCGCCCGCGGGCAACGGCGGCATCGAGTCTCACACCGAGGAGTTCGGCGAGCGCGTCGCGGAGCTCGCTGGCGGTCGCGACAAGCGCGTCGTTCTCTACTGCAATGTCGGCAACCGCTCGGCAGTCGCGGCCGATGCGCTGATCCGCGAGCACGGCTTCGATGACGTCGCATCCGTCGAGGGCGGGATCGCCGCCTGGGAGGCCGCCGGGCTACCGGTCGTCGTCCCGGAGGGCATGTCCGCTGAGCAGCGCGATCGCTACTCCCGTCACACTCTGCTTCCCGAGGTCGGCGTCGAGGGCCAGCTCAAGATGCTCAACGCCAAGGTGCTGCTGATCGGCGCCGGCGGACTGGGCGCTCCCGCCGCGCTTTACCTGGCGGCCGCCGGGATCGGCACCATGGGGCTGGTCGACGACGACGAGGTCGACGAGTCCAACCTGCAGCGCCAGGTGATCCACAACACCGAGCGCGTCGGCCAGCCGAAGACCGAGTCGGCGCGCCAGACGATCGAGGCGCTCAACCCCGACGTCGAGGTCGTCGAGCACCGCACGCGGCTCGACGCGTCCAACGTCATCGACATCATCAAGGACTACGACGTGATCGTCGACGGGGCGGACAACTTCCCCACCCGCTACCTGCTCAACGATGCGTCCGTGCGGCTGCGCAAGCCGGTGGTCTCCGCCTCGATCCTCGCCTTCGACGGCCAGGTCTCCACCTTCGTCCCCTACGAGGGGCCGTGCTACCGCTGCTTGTATCCGACGCCACCGCCGGCCGAGCTCGCGCCGAGCTGCGGCGCCGCCGGGGTGCTCGGGGTGATGGCGGGCGTGATGGGCCTCCTGCAGGCGAACGAGGTGATCAAGCTGGTGATCGGGATCGGCGAGCCGCTGATCGGGCGGCTGCTCCTCTACGACTCGCTGGACACTCGTTTCACCGAGCTCAAGGTCCGCCGCGACGCCGACTGCACGATCTGCGGGCCGAACGCGCCCGAGATCCCGGAGTCGGAGATGGGCAAGTTCCCGGATTACGAGCTCTTCTGCGCCGGCTAGAGCCCGGCCGCTAGGTTTCGCGCCCATGCCCACGATCAAGGTGCCCCCGGTGCTGCGCCCGCAGACCGACGGCGAGGCCGAGGTGAGCGTCGAGGGCGGCACCGTCGGCGATGCCCTCCGGGCCCTGGCCGATCGCTACCCATCCACCCAGGACCAGCTCTTCTCGCCGGATGGCGAGCTCAACCGCTACGTCAATGTCTACCTCAACGACGAGGACGTGCGGGTACTCGACGGGCTCGACACCTCGGCGGGCGAGTCCGACACGATCGTGATCCTGCCGGCCATGGCCGGGGGAGCCTCAGTGCTCTAGGACCAGGCCGAGGAACCGCTTGGTCCGCTCCTCCTTCGGGCTCTCGATCATCTGCTTGGCGGGGCCCTGCTCGACGATCACGCCGCCGTCCATGAAGACGACCCGGTCGCCGACGTCGCGAGCGAAGCCCATCTCGTGGGTGACGACGATCATCGTCATGCCCTCGGCGGCGAGCTCCCGCATCGCGTCGAGCACCTCCTTGATCAGCTCGGGATCGAGGGCGCTGGTGACCTCGTCGAAGAGCATCACGTGGGGGTCCATCGCCAGCGCCCGCGCGATCGCGACGCGCTGTTGCTGTCCCCCCGAGAGCCGATCGGGGTACTCGTCCAGCTTGTCCGCTAGGCCGACGCGCTTCAGCAGCGCGGCCGCCTTCGTCCGTGCCTCCCCCTCGCCGCGGTTCAGCACTTTCCGCTGCGCGAGCGAGACGTTCTCGATTGCGGACTTGTTTGGGAAGAGGTTGAACTGCTGGAACACCATCCCGACCCGCCTCCGCACGACGTCGACCCCCATCTGATTCTTCCCCCGGCCGGCGGTGATCTCCATCCCCTCGAGCAGGATCCGTCCAGCATCGGGCGGCTCGAGCAGGTTGATGCAGCGGAGCAGGGTGCTCTTCCCGGAGCCTGAGGGTCCGAGGACGCAGACGACCTCTCCCTTCGATAGGTCGAGGTCGATCCCTCGGAGGACTTGCAGATCACCGAACGACTTCCGGACCCTCTCGAGTGCCAGCATCTGCTCCGCCATCAGACCGGGCCTCCCACCTGGCCGGTGCCGGCGGCCCCGGCGGGTGCCGGCTCCGCGGCGGCCCCGCGACCGACCCGGCGCTGCTCGCGTGCGATCAGGTAGTCGACCACCCTGGCGAGCGGGATCGTGAAGATCAGGAAGAAGATCGCTCCGAGCGTGAGCGCCGAGCTGTTGAAGGTCTCCGACTGGACGTCGCGTCCGGCCTGGACCACCTCGACGAACCCAATCACGCTGACCAGGGAGGTGTCCTTCATCAGGGCGATGAAGTCGTTGAGCAGCGGTGGGATCACCTTGCGCACGGCCTGCGGGACGATCACATAGCGCATGGCCTGGCCATGACTCATCCCGAGCGAGCGGGCGGCCTCCATCTGCCCTCCGGGGACCGCCTCGATCCCGGCTCGGTAGACCTCGGCCATGTAGGCCCCGTAGGTGATCGTGATCGCGATCACTCCATACCAGAACGGGTCGGGCTTTCCGAACCAGCGGGGGATTCCGATCGACTGGGGGAGCGTGCCATCCGCCGCGAACGCACCGAGGCTCCCCGAGACGAGCAGCATGATCAGCAGCAGCGGGATCCCGCGGAAGACGTCGATGTATCCGATCGTCACCGCTCGCACCGGTGCCAACGCCCGGCCCGGCAGCTGTCTCAGCAGCGCCAGGATCAGCCCCCAGGTGAGCGAGAGGGTTCCCGCGATGCCTGAGAGCAGCAGCGTCTGCCAGAACCCGTCGAGGACGACGCTGAAGTTGTCATTGATGATGTTGAGGTCGAAGTACTGCTCGATGATGACGTCCATCTGATCTCCTCCTGGGGGCGCGGCGCCCCATCTTGTGAATCTGCCGCCAGGCTAGTTCAGGCAGCACTCGCGCGCCTGGCCCTCGAACCAAGCTGAAACACGAAGGGGCGCCCCGATGGGCGCCCCTTCCGCAAGGTCGATCTTCCGCTCCTTACTGCACGGTGGTCTTGCCGGTCAGGACCTGCTGGGGCGGATCGATCTTGAAGTACTTCTGGTAGATCCCCTTGAGCGTGCCGTCGTCCTTCATCTCCTGGAGCGCCTTGTTGATCTGCTCGCGCAGGGCATCGCTGTCCTGAGCGGTCGGGAGCCCGTAGAGCTCGCCGGTCGGGATGATGGTCGGGATCTCGATCCCGCCCTCCTTGTCGAGTGCTTCCTGGGCGACCGGCTGGTCGATGATCGTCGCGTCCACCTGGCCCGCCTTCAGCGCCTGGATCGCGTCCGGTCCCTCGGGGAAGCCGCGCACGTCCGCGGCATCCGTCTCGTCGTTCGCGTACGCCTCACCGGTGGTCCCGTCCTGGGCGCC
>JBKOYL010000073.1:0-12686 GCA_046725395.1 Actinomycetota bacterium
TCTCACCGACGGAGTATTATCACAACCAACAGCCTATGACTGGTGAGAGGAAAGGCGCGGGAGATCCCCAGCCGGGGGGACGCGAGCCCGCTCCGGGCGAACTCGGGTTGGTCCAGGGCTTCGTGAACACCCGCTGGAACCTCCGGGAGGAACGCAACGGGGAGACCCTGGCAAGCCCTCAGGCCCTGGCCGACTGGCTGGTCTCGCGCGGCCTGATCCAGAGCACAGCGAGGCTCGGCGAAGTGGACCTCGCTCGCGCGCTATCCGTTCGCGAGGGATTGCGGGCACTCGCGTTCGCGAACAACGGCCACGACTTGGACCACCGGGCCGTGAACGCCATGCACGAGGCGTCCCGCGGGGCCGCGACCGGCATCCGCATCGAGGCGGATGGCCCGCGGTTCGTCCGCGCGGCGACAATGGACCTGGACGCCGCGCTCGGGGCGCTCTTCGCGATCATCACGCGAGCGATGATCGATGGATCCTGGGACAGGCTCAAGGCCTGCCCGGGGCGGCACTGCGGCTGGGTCTTCTACGACAAGTCGCGCAACCAGAGTGCGCGCTGGTGCTCGACGAGGCTGTGCGGCGACCGCGAGAAATCCCGTGCCTATTACCGGCGGAAGACAGCGGGGCGCTAACTCGCGGCACAGATTTCGTTCCCTCCACGTTCCCCGGGTCCGTGCCATGCGGGTCGCGGCCGACAAGGCGCACAGTTGGATTCGACTCCAGGGAGCCAAATCCGAGCTGTAGAGAGCGGAGGGGGTGGGATTCGAACCCACGAGGGACCCGAGGGCCCCTAACGGTTTTCGAGGCCGTGCGGTAGCTAGGGAAAGCACTGCAAACAAGCCAAACGCCAGAGCTGGGGGAACGCAAGGGGGAACGAAATCAAAGTGAAATTTCGGGGAGCTGCGTTGACCCGCGTTGACTCGCCAGCCTGAGCAGTCTCCATTCCCAGTGCTCGTTACGCGGTCGTCCCTTCCTCTATCCCGAATGTGTTGCCATCGGGATCGCTGAACCAGGCCACCCTGCCGTCGTCGAGCTCATGAATGCCCTTCTCATCAACCTTCAGGGTGGGATCGTCATAGCGCTCGAACTTCACGCCATTGGAGGTGAGCTCCTCGACGACCGCCTCGAGGTCGTCCACGTACCAGGTGGCCACGGTCGCGCTGGCCGAGCGCGCGCCGGTTGGGGACTCATAGATGTGCAGCGATGTCCCGTCGCCGCACGGATAGATTCGGCTCTCGTCGGATTGCTCGGCTCCTCGTCGGAGGCCCAGCTTCCCCTCGTAGAATTCAGCGGCGCTCACAACGTTGGCCACCGCGATCGACGGCCTCACTGTGTAGTTGCTCAAGCCCATTTGCATCCTCCTCTACGGCGCTCGGTTTGATGATGGTTCGCTTTCTGGAGCAACTTCGGCGATCGGCATGATCGCCGCGGGGAGCCCGCGGCTGCCACAGGGGGGTGCGGCCACCGCTTCCAGCGCCAAGGGAGCCTCGATTACGCCGTCCTCGGCCTCCTGCCTTCGCCGGAATAGCAACAGCGCCAGGAGGCCGCCGATCGTGGCGATCCCCACCGCCACGAGAAACGCGGACTGGAACCCCTCCGTCAGCGCGAGCGACGGGTCGGTCGCCTGATCGGTGGCGAGTGCGTCCTCGGTTCGGGAGAGGGCCACCGTCGAGAGCACCGCGATGCCGAGTGCGCTGCCGATGTTGAACGACGAGTCGACCAGGCCGGCAGCCAGTCCCGACTCCTCCTCGACGACTCCGGCCAGTCCGGCGATCTGAGAGGCGACGAAGGTGGCTCCCAGCCCAGCACCGAAAAGCGCGAGCGGAACGAAGAGGTCGCCGAGAAAGCTGCCGTCGACGGAGACGCGCGTCAGAAGCAGGCAGGAGCCCGCAAGGAGAACCATGCCGGCGAGCGCGACCGGCCTGGAACCGACCCGGGTGACCGCCGCTTGGCCGGTGACCGCCCCGGCGACCGACATCACCGTCATCACCGAGACCATGAGGCCGAACTGGACCGTCGAGTAGCCGAGCACCTCCTGGGCGTACAAGGTGACGATGATTAGCATCCCGTCGACGGCCGCTCCCGCGGTGAGAAGGACCAGGTTGCCGCCGACCAGCGTCCGCGAGCGAAAGATCCGCAGCGGGACCAACGGTGCCGTGGAGCGCCCCTCGATCTGGACGAAGAGTGCGATCAGCACCACGGAAGCGAGGACCGGGCCGATCGTCCGAGCGTCCGTCCAGCCCCTGTCGGGCGCTTCGGAGACGGCATAGACGAGCAACAGGAGTGCGGCCGTGATGGTCAGCCCACCGGCGACGTCGTAGACGCGCCGACTGACGGGGGACCGGCTCTCCGGCAGAAGCACCGGGGACAGGGCCAGGATCCCGAGCCCGACCGGCACGTTGATGAAGAAGACCCACTCCCAGCCAAGGCCATCGGTGACCGGGCCGCCGACGAGTAGACCGGATGTTGCGCCGACGCCCCCGATCCCGCCCCAGATCCCGAGGGCCTTGTTTCGCTCGGGCCCCTCGTCGAAGACCGTCATCAAGAGCGAGAGCGCCGTCGGCGCCATGACCGCGGCAGCGACGCCCTCTACCACACGAGCCGCCACCAGGATCTGGTCCGACCAGGCGAACCCGCAGAGTAGCGACGATCCCACAAACACCGAGACGCCGACCATGAACATCAGCCGCCGCCCCAGCAGGTCGGCGGCACGCCCCCCGAGGAGCAGCAGGCCGCCGAAGCTGAGCAGATAAGCGCTCATCACCCATTGAAGACCCGCGTCCGAGAAGCCGAGATCCTCGTCGATGCTCGGCAAGGCGACGTAGACGATCGTGCTGTCGAGGACGACCATGAAGAACGCCGCGCCGAGCAGAGCAAGCGCTAGCCAGCGACGCGAACCGGGACCGCCTGATCGAGCGATCATGCCGCCAGGACGCGCTCGAGGTTGTCAAGGGATCCCTGCCAGCCGTCTCGATGCGACTGCCGGTCCTCTTCGTCCCTGAGTCCTCTGTTCGTGACCACCACAGTGGTGCTCCCGTCCGCCTGCTGGTTGAACTCCACCTCGACGAGCTGGGAGCCCGCCTGGCCCTCCTGCCCGTCCCAGATCCAGGTGAAGACGAGCCGTTCAGGCGGTGTCACCTCGACGTATTCACCGCCACCGCCGATCTCCTCGCCGTCGGGGCCGCGCATGACGATCCGCAGGTGCCCGCCCACCCGCGCATCCGCCTCCGCGATCGGCGTCTCCCAGTCCGGTCCGGGACGCCACCAGCGCATCAGGACGTCGGCGCTCGTCCAGGCGCCGAAGACCGCCTCCCTCGGAGCGTTGAAGGCTCGCTCCACGCGAAGCACTATCGGATCCGACGATTTCTCGTCGTTCATCTCGTCTCCCCCCGCTCCTCGAGGTACTCGTCGACGGCCTCGAACATCCGGTCCCACATGGCGCGCTGTTGGTCGATCCACTCGACCGGCTCGCTGAGGGCGTCGAGGTCGAGCCCGAGTCGGTGCGTCCGCCCCTCAATGGTGCGAGTCACCACCCCCGCCTCCTCCAGCACCCTCACGTGCCGCGAGATCGCGGGCTTCGACAGCCCGAGGCCGGCGGTAGCCTCGCCGACGGTCGCCGGACCGCGAACCAGCCGCTCCACGATCCCACGCCGGATCGGGTGAGCGATGGCCTTGAAAGGATCGTTAACCAAAATGCGAACTATAACGACCGTGACTCCGCCGCAGAAATCGAGTTCACCTTGAGCCCTTCCTCGGCTCCCAAGGGTCTCCTGGGCATAAATGTCCAATTGGAGAGTCGCCTCGGCCCAATCGGAATCGATTTCGATGAGATCGACGGTTCCTGGCTCGCGCTCGCATACGCGTGTATGGGTCGGCCGTTGGACGCGCGGGCTGGCACCGCTGGCAAAACCGCGGAGCAGGCCAGGCTTGGAGCGGACGCCGAGTCAACGCAGGTCAACGCGCGTCCTCGCGGGTGAGATTTCGTTCCCCCGAGAGGACGAGATTCGGCTTCCACCATCAAGGGTCGACATGTGCGCCGGTCGGATGAAGCCTCGGATTCCGCTTCCTAATGCGGAATCCGAGCTATGAGGCGGAGGGGGTGGGATTCGAACCCACGAGGGACCCGAGGGCCCCTAACGGTTTTCGAGACCGCCCCGTTCAACCACTCCGGCACCCCTCCGGGGCACGGAGAAGGCTAGCGGCGTGGACTGCGTACCCGTACGCGCACGCCTACCCCGGGGATTCCGCCGCCGCAGACCCCGACCGGGGTTCCCGTGCCAATGCGGAGAGGCTCAGCCCGGCGGGACGATCCGGAAGATCGGGTGGTCAGCGGGATCCGGCAGCGCGTCCAGGACCTTCGACACCGTCGGGAGCTTCCCGAACCGGTCGCGGTAGACCTCGAGAAGCGCCGCTCGCCGCTCGACCGGGACCTCGGTGACGCCGATCTCCTCCGTGCGTCGTCGGCTCCGCAGCGTCCCCCGGCCGGACGCCCTCAGGTTCCGCGCCCAGTCGCTCTGCCCGCGGTATGAGACGAGATAGCGCTCACCCTCGTGGTGGAGGACTGCGACCGGGACGGTCTGCGGCCGACCGCTCCGGCGGCCGGCCACGGTCAGCTTCGAGACGAGGGACGGACGGAACAGTGGGGCGAGGCGGTTGCCGATGTGGCGCTGCCCCCAGGGCGGCTTCAGGTAGCGGCGGCCGCTCATCGGTGCGCACCACCCTCGGCGGCCAGCGGCGCGCCGGCGGCACGCCGTGACCTCTTTACGGATGAGCGATCGCGCTCCGGCGACCCTGCGCCTTTGGTCCGGGATGCGAGCGGCACCTCGCGAAGGGCGAGCACGACCAGCAGAGCCACCGCTGCAATCGGCGCCGCTACGGCGAACACCGTCTGAACGCCGTCGATCACCTCGGCCCGAGCCGCGGTGCCGACCGCGCTTGGCCCAGCGTCAAGACCGCTCGTCCCAGCCCGTGCGACGAATACGGTGCCAAGGACAGCTGCGCCGGCCGCTCCTCCGAGGCCGCGGAAGAAGTTGGCCGTCGCCATCGCGACACCGAGCTCGCGCCGCTCGACACTGTTCTGCACCGCGACGATCAGGACCTGACTCACCATCCCGAAACCGAGCCCGAAGACGGCAATGGCCATCCCCGTGGTCAGGCGAGACGGGTCACCGGCGACCACCGCGAGCAGAGCCAGGCTGGCCGTCATCAGCGCCAGGCCGCTGAGCGGGTAGCGCTTGTAGCGCCCCGTCCGCTCGATCCTCCGCCCGGCGAAGTTGGTGGAAGCGGTGACGCCGATCATCATCGGGATCAGCAGCAGCCCGGCTTCGATCGGAGAGGCACCGGTCGACACCTGCAGGTAGAGCGGGACGAACACCGTCACCGCAAACAGGGACGCCGTCGCCAGGAACATGCCGGTGCTCGCGATCGCTACCACCGGGGTGCGGAGAAGGCCGAGCGGGACGATCGGGTCAGCCGCCCCTCTCTCGCGGATGAAGAGTCCCGCAGCCAGCAGGACGGTGGTGCCCGCGAGCGCGAGGATCGCAGCCGAGTACCAGGCGTATCGAGTGCCACCCCAGATGCAGGCGAGCATCAGGGCCGTCGTCGCCCCGGCGAGCATCGCCGCACCCGCGGCGTCGAAGGCCGCGCCGGTACGGTCCGGGTCGGGAGCCGGGAACCGGCGGCTCAGCCAGACCAGCGCGAGCAGCCCGATAGGGAGGTTGACGTAGAACACCCAGCGCCAGCTCGCCTGCTCGACGAGCACGCCGCCGATCAGCGGGCCGACCACCGTTGCGACCGCGAAGACGGCGGTGATGTAGCCCTGGAAGCGGCCGCGCTCGCGCGGGGAGACGAGGTCGCCGACCGACGCCATCGCGAGAGTCATCAGCCCGCCGGCCGCCGCGCCCTGAAGCACACGCGAGACGACCAGCACGGTCAGATCGGCGGCGATTCCGCAGAGTGCCGAGGCCACCAGGAACATCACGATCGACGCCTCGAGCAGGAACTTACGGCCGTGGCGGTCGCCGAGCTTGCCCCAGACCGGCGTCGACGCCGCGGCCGCGACCACGTACGCCGTCACGACCCAGGAGATATCGCTCAGGTGACCGAGATCCGCGGCGATGGTCGGCAGCGCAGTCGCCAGGATTGTCTGATCGAGCACCGCTGGGAGCATCGCCAGGACCACCGCCACGAAGGCAAGGCTTACCTTCGAGGCCTCGGGAGCGGTTTCGAGGGGTTGTGCGTGTCCGACTGCCATGAGATCTTCTCCTTTGGTCGCGCGAACATCAGTGTAGCACAAAACTTAGGGTCACTCTAAGTTATCTCTGACATGAGTTCCCAAACCGGCCTGCGAGAGCGCAAGAAGCAGCAGATGCGAGCGCTGATCGCCGAAACCGCGAGAAAGCTGTTCGCCCAACGCGGCTTCGAGGCGGTGAAGGTGTCCGATGTCGCTCGCGAGGCGAACGTCTCGGAGGCGACGGTCTTCAACTACTTCCCCACGAAGGAGGACCTCTTCTACAGCGGCCTTGAGGCGTTCGAGGAGGAGCTTTTGTCGGCGATTCGCGAGCGCCGGCCGGGCGAGTCGATCCTCGTCGCCTTCGCCCGTTTCGTACGGAAGCCGCGCGGGCTGCTGGCCTCACGTGACCCGCGCGAGATCGAGCACCTCGCCCGGATTAGCCGCGTGATCGCCGAGAGCCCCGCCTTACTGGCGCGCGAGCAGCGGATCTTCGCCGACTACACGTCATCTCTCGCCAAGCTGATCGCTGAGGAGACCAGCGCCAAGCCCGATGCGATCGAGCCCTGGGTAGTCGCCAACGCCCTGCTCGGCGTACACCGAGCGCTTGTGGAGTACTCCCGCAGCCAGATCCTGGCCGGCAAGCGCAATCCCGGGCTCGCCCGGTCGGTCCGGTCGCAGGTTGAACGGGCGCTCGCCCCGCTGGAACGCGGCCTCGGCGACTTCGGGGTGAAGCCGGGCGGCTAAGTGCCAGCCGGCAGTTGGTTGTGCTCCTCTGGGTGCAAGCTGACGATCGGCTTGCCGAGGGCCGCGGCGAAGCCCGCGACCGCCGCCTCTCCACCGAACGTCCTGGACCGGGGGCTATCCCGGGTCCTCCGGGACGCTCGCCGACGTGACTTGCTCTGAACGTCCTGGACTGGGGGCTATGCCGGGTCCTCCGGGACGTTCGGCGCAAGGGTCAGAAGTTGCTCTGGCCTCTCGTAGACGTCGTCGGCGGAAATCCTGCGCACCATCCATCCCGCCGTCTCCCAGGCCCGTTGCTTGCGTGCGTCCTCTCCGAGATCGCGGTGGAATGGGCCACCATCCACCTCGACGATCACTCGGAAGGCGCGCCAACTCAGATCAGCCTCCTCGCCCGCAATGCGAAGGTTCAGCCTGGGAAGGCGGCGGCCGGCGGCACGCAGGATCTCCAGCGCCCGGATCTCGGCACCGCTGCGAGCACGCTCCAGCGGCAAGCCCGCGTAGCGAGCCACAGTGGTGGCGAGCCGGCGCGATCCCCGCCGCCCTCGGTATTCGCCGAGGCGATCCCCGAGCGTGGTGAGTGTTGTGAGCTCGAGCCGGACGGCCTCGCGCACCGCCCTGGCGAGCGCCCGCTCGCTGATCATCCGAGCGAGGTCGAGCAGCGTGCGCGGCACGGATGTGATTGCGATTCCTCGCCTGGTCGTCACGTCGCCTTCGAGGGTGGAGCTGCGATAGGCGAGCACGCCACCATGACGCCGCGGGCCACCACTGCCTGCGCGGGTGACGTATTCGAAGGGCCGCGGTAGCGACAACAGCTCCCAGGCCGCAGCGGCACTTGCGTGGCTGAGGACGCTTCCGGGTGCCGTAAGAGTCGCCGCCATCCAGTGGCCCCAGTCGTCGTGATCGAGAAGCGGAGCGACCGCAAACACTCCCTCCTCCACGATCACCAGTCGCCCTGTGGCGACGCGATGCGCGATTGCCCACTCGCTCAGTCCGAGACCAATGAGCTGGCGACGAGAGATGCGATTGAACTGCCGACCCGCGAGTTCGGCGATCTGAGCGTCCCGCATACCCCGGTATAGGCCGCACTCCGGGACGTTCGCCCCCTGGGTGGTGAGCGGAGAGGGTGGGATTCGAACCCACGAGGCGGTTAACCCGCCCACTCGCTTTCCAAGCGAGCTCCTTAAGCCACTCGGACACCTCTCCAGCGACTCGCGCGCCTCTTGGCGCGCAGCCAGAAGGGTAATGCGAGCGGACCGCGCGCGGCCGAGGCGGCGCGCGGTCCGCGCCCGCTCAGGCCGTGGCCGGGGCCGAACCCTCCGGCCTCGCCCGCACGGTCAGCAGGATGCTGACGATCAGGATGAGAAGCGCCGCGCCGATGAAGGACGCGAACCCGATCGGCGGGATCAACGCGATCACCCCGAGCCCGATCGCGACCCAGCCGAGCCACTTCGGCAGGGCCCCGCTGCGGACAACCGCGATTCCGAACGAGAACAGGAAGACCATGATCCCGAAGGCGATCGGGAGGAAGTCGTTGTCCCAGAGCGCCTGCAGCGTCTGCACGGAGGTCGGCTCGATGTCGTCGGCGGCCTCCGCCAGCGCGATCAGGATCGTGCCGTCGATCGCAAAGCCGATGTTCATGATCACGAACCCAATCAGTGGAAGCAGCGGGAGCACCCTGGCTCCCTCGTCCGCCGCCCTCAGGACGTTCGCCAGATAGACGCCGAAGACGATCAGCAGCAGTCCTGCGATCGCGCCGATTACCTGGGCGGCGATGATCGTGTCCTTGTTGTCGAGATAGAAGTCGACGATCTCATTGACGGGGTCGTCGGCGCTCTTCGGCTCCCCCTGGACGATGAAGCTGATGATCCCGAGCACGACGAAACCGACGCCCGCGAGCGGCACGAGCCACCCCAAGCTGCTTCTCCCGTTCATCGAATCTCCCTCCGGTCATGGCGCCGCCCGACGCGACGCGGCGGCAGTATGCCACGAGGGGCGGTCATCGGGCCGAATGTCGGGCGGCCGAATCGGGAAGGCTGCAGCCGATGAGGCGCAACGAGGGCCTACAGCAGCTCTCCCGCGATCACCATCGGGCGCTCGAGGCCGCGCTGAAGCTGCGCCGCGCGACCGCCGCCGAGGCGCAGCGGGTCGCGGCGGAGTTCCTGAGCTTCTGGCGCGAGCACGGCGCCATCCACTTCCGGGTGGAGGAGGACGTGATGCTGCCAGGCGCCGCCCACCGCGTGGATCCGAGCGATCCCGCCGTCGTCCGGGTGCTCACCGACCACGTCGAGATCCGGCGGCGGGCCGGCGAGCTCACCCACGGCAAGCACCCCGATCCGGCCGAGCTCAACGAGCTCAGCGAGTTGCTCAACGATCACGTCCGCCACGAGGAGCGCGTGCTCTTCCCGTTGATCGAGAAGAGCCTCTCGGACGAGGAGCTCGGGCGTCTGGCTGAGAGAATCGAGGAGGCGGAGCGATAGCGTTGGACGGGTGAGGCCCGAGCCGGGAAACCAGCGAGCCGGACGGCCGAGGAGCGACGGCTCCCGCGTCGTCATCGTCGGCGGCGGCGTGGCCGGAATCGAGGCGCTCCTCGCGCTGGCCGACCTCGCCGGCGATCGGGCGACGATGACGCTGATCGCCCCTCAGCCCGACTTTCTCTACAAGCCGCTGCTGGTTGAGGAACCGTTCGACGTTGGGCCGGCGGCGCGGTACGAGCTCCAGCCCCTGGCCGCGGAGCAGGGGGCCGGCTTCCTGCAGCGGGCGGTTCGCGCGGTGAGGCCGCAGGATCATGCGGTGGATCTCGACGACGGCTCGACTCTTGAGTACGACTTCCTGGTCGTCTGCACAGGGGGCCGCTTCGTTCCGGCCGTTGAGGGGGCGACGACCTTCCCGTCGCCGGAGCCCTTCAGCCCCGATCGGCTCGTCGACAGCGCTGAGAGCAAGGATCATCGCCTGGCCTTCATCGTCCCGCCCGGGGTGACCTGGTCGCTGCCGCTGTATGAGATCGCGCTGATGACCCAGCGCCGAGCCGCACAGCGAGGGGTCGCGGCGAAGATCGCGATCATCACGCCCGAGTCCGGCCCGCTTGCGATCTTCGGCCCCAATGCCAGCGCGGCTGTCGGCGATCTGCTCAGGGGACGGGGGATCGAGCTGATCCCCGGCTCGACCGTCCGGGAGCTCGGCGAGCACGGCATCAGGCTCAGTCCCGGCGACCGCGTGCTGGGGCCGGCTGATGCCGTCGCGCTCCCGGTGATGGAGGGACCTGCGATCACGGGGCTGCCTGCCGATGAGGGCGGCTTCATCCCGGTCGACGACCGCTCGCGCGTCAAGGGAACCTCCGACGTCTACGCGGCGGGGGACGGAACGAGCTTCCCGATCAAGCAGGGCGGCCTCGCGACCCAACAGGCCGACGCCGCAGCCGAGGACATCGCGCATCGAATCGCGGGCGCTCCCGAGCCGGCGCCCTTCCGCCCCGTGCTGCGAGGCAAGCTCCTGACCGGCGAGGAGTCGGTCAGCCTCCGAGCGGAGGTGGCCGGCGGAGGTGGCGAGTCAGAGGCCTCGCTGGACGCTCTCTGGTGGCCGCCGCAGAAGATCAGTGCGCGCTACCTCGCGCCTTTGCTCTACCACGGCCGGGTCCGCGAGGAGCCCGAGCCGCCCCGCCCCTCGCTCGACGTCGAAGTTGCGCTACCGAAGGAGTGGCACGAGGAGCCGATGGCGATCGACCCGCTGGAACCGCCGAAGGTCGACTGACGGGTCAAGTGATCGATTGCCGCCCGGATGGCGCGGGGCCGCTGCGTTCCCCATCCGGCCAGGGAAAGCCGCTGGGCGCCGAGCGGAAATCGGCCACCAGATAGAGCGCGGCGGCTGTTGAGCTGAGCAGGGCGCCTCCGAGCACGGCGATATCGCCGGCCTCGTGATGCAGAGCGGCCGCGGCCCCGATCACGAGGATCCCGAAGCAGACGATCGCGATCGCGATCACCCGGTGAAAGCGGCCCGCCTCGGAGTGCGGCCAGGGGTCGAGCATCCGCGTGACCTCGCGGCCGTTGTCGGACTCCGTGCAGTCGCCTTTGCGAGGACAGGCGTTGCAGACGTGGGCCCGCGCCCGATAGCGGGCGAGGCGTCGCCCGTGGTCGGTCTCGATCCGGTGGAGCCGCTCGCCCTTGGGGCACTCCCAGGCGTCCAGGTGCTCGTGGTAGGTGAAGCCCGCGGTTCGGTAGAGCTCCGAGCGGCGGTGGGAGTGCCGCGCCAGGGCGTCGATGCCGAGCGCCACCAGCACCAGGAAGAGCCCGTAGCCCGCGGCGAGCAGGGTCTCGGTCGCGACCCCGCTCATCGCCCGGCCCCCACCGGCTCCTTGGGCTCGGTCACCTCGGTGAAGAGGATCTCCTCCGGCTCCTCTATCACCACCTGCTTGACCGTGTAGCGGACGCCGAGGTAGGTGAGGTAGAGCAGCGGCAGGACCCCGATCGCGATGAAGTAGAGGTCGCCGGGCAGCCTGAGCCACTCGATCACGGTGTTCGTGTTGGTCGAGAGGTAGTCGAGCGACCGGGCATCGAAGTAGCTGTTGTTGACCGACTCGTAGAGCTGCCGGATGCCCAGCGGGAAGAGAGTCGCGAACGCCATCCAGGCGAGGCCGATGTTGAGCCCGTAGAAGCTCATCTTCGCGGCGCGCTCGTTCCAGCGCTCGGCCGGGATCAGGTAGCGCAGGCAGAACATCGCCAGGCCGACGGCGAGCATCCCGTAGACGCCCATCATCGCCGTGTGGCCGTGGTTGGCGGTGAGCGCGGTGCCGATCTCGTAGTAGGAGACGATCGGCAGGTTGATCAGGAAGCCGAAGATGCCCGCGCCGAGAAAGTTCCAGAAACCGACCGCCACCAGGAACATCACCGCCCAGCGGTGTGGGAACGGGGTCGGGGACTTCGACTCCTGACGGGCGCCGAGCTGCAGGAAGCTCCACGCCTCGACCGTCAGGAAGGTCAGCGGCATCACCTCCAGTGCGGAGAAGACCGCGCCGAGCGCCATGTTCTCGGCCGGCGCGCCGGAGAAGTAGAGGTGGTGCATCGTCCCGATCACCCCGCCGACCGAGTAGAGGATGATGTCGAGCAGGACGACGGTCAGGGCGACTCGCTCTCGCACGACCCCGAGCAGCACGAAGATGTAGGCGACCATGGCGGTCGTGAACAGCTCCAGGAAGTCCTCCACCCAGAGGTGGACCACCCAGAAGCGCCAGTAGTCGGTGATCGTGAAGTTGTCGCCTGCCCGCACCAGCAGCCCGACCGCGTAGAAGGCCGGGATCGCCAGCGCCGCCAGGAAGAAGAGCCAGGGCATGTTGCCGACCCGCTCCCTGCTCAACCGCCCCCGCAGCCCGCGGAAGAGGATCACGATCCAGACCACCAGGCCGATCACCAGGAGGACCTGCCAGAAGCGGCCGAGGTCGAGGTACTCGAATCCCTGGTCCCCGAAGATCGAGCCCGAGAACCAGTTGTGGATGTCGGCGAGCTCGCCGAACAGGCTGCCGAAGACCACCACCGCGAGGGCGCCGAGCAGGAAGAAGGCGAGCTTGTTCTGCTGCTTGGGCTCGCGGCCGGCGATCATCGGCGCCAGGAAGATGCCCGCGGCCACGAACGAGGTGGCGACGAAGAAGATGGCCAGCTGGACGTGCCAGGTCCGGACCAGGTTGTAGGGGAACGCCTGGGCGACGTCGATGCCGAAGAAC